>CAKQNH010000154.1 GCA_934255105.1 uncultured Pirellulaceae bacterium | reverse complement strand
AGGAGTGCGAAAATGCAAGCAAAGGTGAGCGTGCTGCTGATTTAGCTCGACGAATATGGTGGCGTTCAGCGAGAAGTGTCTATTTTCCTGTCTGAATTAGAGGAGAGCCAGACACGACAGCAATTCGTCTTGCGACCCCTACTGCTTCTCGTCGCTCGCCCGCTCATCGCACAGTCGTCTGGCCGTTTTGGCAAGCTGCACAAACTCCTCGCGCAGGCCGCTGGTATCGGAACCGCTGCTTTTCTGAGCAGCCTCGATAACCCAATCCCAGTCTACGCGACCTGCGTGCGGGCTGTGTCGCAGTAGCATGCCATAGCCCACGACGGCAGACGCGAATTGAAAGTCTTGCGATGGATCAATTGTCAGGCTGGTCGGCGAGACTCGCGTTTGAAACTCGCTGCTCTCTGAACTCTTGGGCAGCTTGTAGCGCAAGTTGACGGTCAGCATGTCGCTGGAGTCATTGATAGCAATCAACTTGGGTTGCACGAATTCGCTCGGTCGCGACTCGGGCAGAGTATCCGAAGAACCGGCGGGGACCAATTCATAAAAAGCGGTGACGGTGTGCCCGGCACCGATCTCACCAGCATCCTTGCTGTCGTCGCGAAAGTCTTGGTTTTCAAGTAGACGGTTTTCGTAGCCCAACAATCGATAGGACTGAACGTAATGCGGATTGAAATCCACTTGGATTTTGACATCCTTGGCGATCGTCATCAGCGTACCACCGACTTGTTCAACCAGCACCTTGCGGGCTTCGAGTATCGAATCGATGTAGGCGTAATTGCCATTTCCTTTATCGGCCAAAAGTTCCATCTTCGAATCCTTTAGATTGCCGTCGCCGAAGCCGAGTACGGTCAGAAAGATATCGGAGCGAGCTTGATCTTGGATCAATTTCACCAAAGCGCTATCGCTGGTCGTGCCGACATTAAAATCACCGTCGGTGCAGAGGATGACGCGGTTGATCCCGCCAGCGACTTGGTGCTCTCTGGCGACACGGTACGCCAGCTCGATCCCCTCGCCACCATTGGTCGAACCGCCGGCTGATAGGCTGTCGATAGAGGTCAGTATCTTCGATCGTTCGCGGGCCGGCGTGGAATCGAGGACCAGACCCGATGCGCCCGCATAGACGACGATTGCCACTCGGTCGTCCGTGCGCAGTTCAGCCGTGAGTAGCTGCAGCGCCGATTTGACAAGTGGTAGCTTGTTCTCGTCGAGCATGGAACCGGATACATCCAGCAAAAACACCAGATTGCAGGCTGGTCGTTCGGCCTGTTCGATGGCTTGCCCCTTGAGTCCCACTCGCAGCAGTTGATGTTCAGTCTGCCATGGGCACGCAGCCAATTCCGTGGTCACGCTAAACGGATGATCGCCACTGGGAGCGGGGTAATCGTAGTGGAAGTAGTTGATCAACTCTTCGATGCGCACTGCGCCGGCAGGTGGCACCTGACCTTGCCGCAGCATGCGTCGCACGTTGGCATACGAAGCCGTATCGACATCGATGGAGAAAGTGGACTGAGGTTCGGCAATCGCCTTTATAAATGGATTCTCTTCGATCGCCGCATACTCTTCGGTATTAAAATCCACATTGGAATCCACCGCCGCACTTTGGCTCGGCTCAAACCGTGCCGCTTGAGCCGAATCGACTCTCCCAACAGCCTCGTGCCCTGTCTGCACGCGACCGCAGCCGGAGGTCGCCAGTAGTGCCAAGAGAATTAGCTTGGGCTCAATGAAGAGAGAGGCTGAGCGCGAAAGACGGGCCATGATAGGGCTCCTAAGCAGTGACCAGGTAGCGACGAGTGATGGACTCTATCTCATTAGACGCGCGCCCTCCTCAGACTATTCCCGAAAATGAAAAAGAAACTCTGTCGTTGATCGCTCCGCGATCATTGCTTTCTGTCGTTGATCGCTCCGCGATCATTGCTCTCCCTCCTCCCACACCTCCTCTCTCATCAACCCTCAACCCAGCTCTTCCAGCATGACACCTCGCTCGCCTCAGCGTATACTCGAACCCCCAAGCAACCGTTCAGCGACCATCTGACATACACGTGAGCAGTTGCGAATCAACACAAGGAACCAACATGACGTACAACACACCACCCTCCCTCATCTCCGCTGCGATCGCGCTGAGCCTATTCGCGACGATCGCTCATGCTGAAGACAAAGACAAAGCCGCCCTCCCGGCAGCCTTCAGCATCGAACGAACTGTAATGACGAGCGGCTATGACGGCACGACGTGCTGGGTTCACGCCAGGGCGGGAGCGATTCCTTCCCACGATGAAACGGTACCTCCGACGGTCGTGCTGACGACTCAGCCGTTGATGCTCACAGGTTCGGACGTATTCTACGCATTGAATTCATCGTTTAGTCGCGATCTGGGGAAGACCTGGTCGCCGCTGACACCGCAGCCAGGATTTGAACGCTGGAAGATCGATGAACATACCGAAGAAGCGGTTAGCGACTTCACTCCGGCCTGGCACCAGGCCTCCGGCAAGCTGCTGGGGGTCGGGCACACGGTGCGCTATTTTGACAACCGAGTCATGGGAGTTCGCCCGCGCTGGACAGCCTATTCCGTCTACGATCCGCTAGCCAATACTTGGGGTGAGCCCAAGATGATGAAGATGCCGGACGAAGTGAGGTTTGAGAATTGTGGCGCGGGAAGCGTTCAGCGTTACGATCTGCCCGATGGGAACATCCTGCTGCCGGTGTACTTCAAGGATCCCGAGACCACGCTGCATTCCGTCACGGTCTGTCTATGTCGCTTCGATGGCAGCCAGCTTACCTACGTCAAACACGGTACCGAACTAACGCTCGATGTAAAACGCGGACTCGTCGAACCGTCCGTCACCAAGTTTGGCGAGCGTTACTTTCTGACGCTTCGCAACGACGATCATGGTTATGTTGCCACCAGCTCCGATGGGCTGAACTATGACGCGCCGCGGCAATGGACGTTCGACGACGGCAGCGACCTGGGGAACTACAACACGCAGCAGCACTGGGTCTCGCATCCCCAGGGGCTATACCTTGTGTACACTCGCAAAGGGGCGAACAACGACCACGTCTTTCGGCATCGCGCCCCCTTGTTCATCGCTCAAGTCGATCCCGAGAAACTGCATGTGATTCGAGCGACCGAACAAATTCTGGTACCCGAGCGCGGTGCGCGACTCGGCAATTTCGGCGTCGCGCACGTCGCACCTAATGAAACGTGGGTCATCGCGGCCGAATGGATGCAGGCGCGAGGAGTCATTCCCGTGGACAACGAGTACGGTGCTGACAACAGCATCCACATTGCGAAAATCAAATGGAACAACACCGGCGATACTACTACTCGCCGACCATGAGATTGCTAAAGAGTCGTTCGCAAATAGACTCCCGAAATTTCCTATTTACGTCGCTGCAATTTCATAATTCGATTCGTCATCTTGCCTCTTGCTTCTTGCCTTTAGCAGCGTAGCTGCGGATTTTGTTAGCCTGGGGTGGAGCTGGGATGAGCCCTAGCGAATCCCAGCGCAACCCCAGGAAGCCGTGCCACCCCCCTGCATCATCCCTTTGCGCATCCGCGACCGAGAGCCAGACTTCACCAGCGCGCGATACGTTTTCGAGGTCGCAACTTGTGTGAACTCGACGATGGAATGTGTGCCGCGGTGTTGCGCTACGCAAAATTTCACCGCTACATAAAAAAATTCACCGACGGCGGAGCGTCGGGCCACATTCTATTCCATGATCGCTGCTAGCACTTCGCGGGCGGCCTGCTCTCCGCCGCGGACGCACTGCGGAATGCCCACACCGGCATAACCAGCCCCACACAGCTTCAGCGTGGGAAACGCGGCCAGCTCGCGACTCAATCGCTGCATGCGTTCGACGTGCCCCACCAAGTACTGCGGCATGGCCTCGCGCCAGCGCATGACCGCTTGCCACTTGGCCCTTTGGCCGGTCCAGCCCAGGATGCTACGCAGCTCGTCTTGGGCCAGTTGCAACAACTGCGAGTCGCTCTGGTCGACGGTCTCCGGAGCGAGTGCGCCCCCCAGGAAAATGCGTAACAAGGTCTCTCCCGCTGGAGTCCGACCCGGATATTTGTGGCTGGCAAAGCTGATGGCCAGCGTAGCGAGCCCCTCCTTGCGCGGCACGATCACCCCAAATGCGTCGGTCCGCCCCGACAGTTCGCTATCATCGACAACCATCGCTATCACTGCGCTCGATGCATACGGGATCTCCGCTACCAACGCCGCCGCTGCGGGAACCGTCGCTCCGATCAACTTAGCCGTACTGGCAGCAGGCGCGCTGCAGATCACTCCGTCAAACGTGTGCAGCTCGTTGGCGGTGGTGATCAGCCAGTGACCGTGTCGCGCCGCCCCACGCGCTTGCCCACTGGATAAGGCTCCGCTGGATACGGCTCTGCTGGCCTCCGCCCCAGTCGCCTCCGCCCCCGTCGCCCGCTCAACAGTCGCCGTTACATCGAGCACTGGTGGATCGGGCATCCACCGCAGCGACTGCACGGGGGTATTCAAATGCAGCGCACGGGCTGGCAGCCGCTGCGCGAGTTGCTCGATCCACCAACTCATCCCCTGTCGCGGCGCAACGAACTGATCGTAGCGAGCTCCGCTGGCGCGTCGCGCTGCCGCTGCGGCATCCTTCTTGCGGGCAGCCAAATGCCCGCGAATTAGTCCGCCGGACTTGGCTTCCATCTCGACAAACTGCGCCATCGTAGCCCGCATGCTCAGCGTGGCCGGATCGGCGGTGAAGATGCCACTGACGATCGGCTCCACCAAATTTTCGTAGGTCTCCTTGCCCAATCGTCGAGTCGAAAAGGATTGCAGCGATTCGTCCTCGTCTATTGTGCGGCGCGGTATCCAGAATTCGCCCAGCAACCGCAGCTTGGCGGGCCAAGACAAGGTCCGCGTCGCTAGAATCGAACCGATCCGCGTGGGTTGCATCAAACTGAAACCGACCGGGATCGGCTCGAGCCTGCCACGGTGCAGCACCAACGCTCGGCGATTGTCTTTAGCCGGCGAGATCATTTCCGATTCTAGTCCGCAACGTACCGACAGATCCCATGCATTGGGGATCAGCGTGGCAAAATTGTCGGCACCCCGTTCGATCAGATAGGGCGCGTCATAGATTGTCTCCAGAGCTCCGCCAGCCCGGTCGGAGCCTTCGAACAGAGTGACTTGCACATCCGGTCCATGTTCGGCCACCGCCAGCCCAGCAGCTAGGCCACTAATCCCAGCACCGATAACCGCGATCCGCTTCACAGGCCCAAGCCTTGTGCTGCGGCGTCTATTTTAGCTGCCAAAATAAAATCGTTCTCGCTCAACCCGCCGATAGCATGCGTTGTCAATTCGATCCGCACATGGCGATAGCCCGTCACGTGCAGATCGGGATGGTGCTGCTCTTGTTCAGCCAAATCGGCGGCCGCGTTGACCAGCTTCATCGCCTGCACGAAATTCTTCAGCTTCCACTCGCGCGAAATCAGCGTTCCCGCTTCATTCAACTGCCAGTCCTGCAGCGCGGCCAATTGTCGACGGCTGTGGTCGATCGTACACGGCTCGACCCCTCCCTCGCACGGTAGACATTTGCCGCTGGTCAATTGTTCGGTAGATTGAAGTTCCATGGTCAACTCCCCTTCAGGATGGATCGCGCCGGAGACAAGTAAAGGTAGACACGTCGTTATTGTAAGCGCTTCTGCCACGTTCGTTAAACCGCGTGCCCAGCGGGCCGCGCGCTTCTTGTCACTACTCAGTCTAGCATCGGTCCAACCACTTCACGACAGCCAGCCGCTGGAAAGCGTTGCTATAAGCGGTGTCAGCCGCATGGGTGAATCGATACGAAGATCTCGCGGGCGGTTGGTCCTTTACCTCCATCAACGGTACAATCAGGACTCTGGCTCTCACGACCGCTGTGTCAGCCCTACATTTCGCCTCTGTGGAATTTTGATGATTCTGAATACTTTACACCGCGCTGGGAGCCCCCTGGCCGCAGCCGCACGGCATTTAATCATCTTGGTTGATGCGGGCCGCGTGCCGACCGGCAGTGGGTCCAGTTGCACTGGTAGTACGGCTTGATCATGGCGACCTGCGAGCGATCCATCCCCCCTTCTTCTGCGGATTCAGCCGCGCAGCCGGAGCACCTGCTAGTCTTTGCGCGCTTCCCCGAAGCGGGAAAGACCAAGACGCGTCTCATCCCCGCGCTGGGAGCTGAGCGAGCGGCTGCAGTATCCAGGCACCTTACCCAGCGGACATTCGAAACGGCCCAGCGTTTTGCCGCCCGGCGAAATTGCTTGCTAACGATCTGCTTTTCGGGCGGCTCGACGCACATCATGCAGGCTCAGTTCGGCACCGATCATCGCTACGCCGAGCAGCTCGGCAACTGCTTGGGCAGTCGCTTAACGCACGCGACTCAGCGAGCGTTTGACGATGGAGCTCGGCGAGTAGTCGTGATTGGCACGGACTGCGCCGAGCTGACCGTGGCCGATCTAACGGCTGCCTTTGACAAACTGCGCGCGCACGACGTCGTACTCGGCCCAGCGATCGACGGTGGCTATTACTTGATCGGCCTCGGCCGTTCACAGCCGCCGCTCTTCCAGAATATCGATTGGGGCAGCGAGCGCGTGTTGCAGCAAACCAAAGCCGCTATTGGACAATTGCCTAAGGCGCAGGGACCCAATGCGCCAGCTCTTAACTCGCCAGACTCCAATGCGAAGAACTTTGACGCGCCAGACTCGAATGCGCTTGCCGAGCTGCGACCGCTGGCCGACATCGACGAACCCGAGGACTTGCTCCCGCTGCGATCTCCCGATCGGCCCCACTCCGCGGGCCTGTTCACAACGACGCCGGGGCGTTTATCGATTATCATCCCCACGCTGAATGAAGCCGAGCAATTGCCCGAGACCCTGCGCGCGATCGGGGCCGTCGACAGCCACGCGATGGAAGTCATCGTGGTCGATGGCGGCAGTCGCGACGCCACGCTCGCCATCGCTCAGCAGCATGGCTGCAAGACGTTGCTCAGTAAACCCGGACGAGCTCGCCAGATGAACGCCGGTGCGGCCATCGCCAGCGGAGAGAACCTGCTGTTCTTGCACGCCGATACGCTATTGCCCAGCGGGTACCAGGCGGCCATCGACGAATGTCTTACGGCTGGGCACATCGCAGGCGCATTTCGTTTGGGCATCGCCGCCAATTCGCCTGGACTGCGGTGGGTTGCCTGGGGCGCCAATGCGCGGTCGCGCTACCGGCAGTTTCCCTATGGCGATCAAGGGATCTTTCTTCGCAGCCAGGAATTTTTTCGACTCGGTGGCTACCGCGACTTGTCGCTCATGGAGGACTTTGAGCTCGTCGATCGTCTGCGCCGCCGCGGGCGTGTCGGGCTGCTGTCTCAGTCGGTTTCAACTTCCGGCCGACGTTGGCAGAGGCGAGGCGTATTGAAAACCACGCTCATCAATCAGCTATGCATAGCCGCCTACCGTCTCGGCTGCTCCACCACCACCATCGCCAAGCTCTACCGCTAGATTAATTTCCCCATAATTCGGTCACTTGCGAAGCCACGGCAATCGGTATTAGTGGCGAAGCCGCGTCAATCGGTATTAGTGGCGAAGCCACGGCAGCGCGTAGCCGTGGGCGTCAGCCCACGGTTTAAGCGCATAATAATGCGGTGAGCCGCGAAGCGGCGGCAGCACCCCTGCCCCACTCGTCCCGCCCCACTCGTCCCGCCCCATTCGTTCCGCCCCACTCGTCCCGCCCCATTCGTTCCGCCCCATTCGTCCTGCCCCACTCTTTCCCTCTCCTTCGTTCCCACTCCCCCCTCCCCACTCCCACTCCCCTCCTCCGCGTTCACTTCCCCTCTCGCATCGTCTACACTCACATATTCCCCTCAACCCTCCCGCGGACGAAACTTCCCACCATGAACTTTCAATCGAACCTCGCATCGATCCTCCTATCTCTCCCGGTTCTGCTTCTGCAACTCGCTCTGCTCCACGCGGCGCCCCCTCCGAATGTGGTCGTCATTTTCTGCGACGACCTGGGCTATGGCGATCTGGCTTGTTTTGGGCATCCCACCATAAACACTCCCAATTTGGATCGCATGGCCAGCGAAGGCCAGAAGTGGACCGAATTCTACGTTGCAGCCAGCGTCTGTACTCCCAGTCGCGCGGGGCTGCAAACCGGGCGCTATCCGATTCGCAGTGGCATGTGCAGCGACAAACGGCGAGTTCTATTCCCTGATTCAACCGGCGGTTTACCTGCCTCCGAGATAACCATTGGACAACTGCTCAAGGCGCACGGCTACGCGACGCACACCATCGGCAAGTGGCACCTGGGTCACTTGCCGCAGTATCTTCCCACCAACCACGGTTACGACAGCTACTTCGGTATTCCCTATTCCAATGACATGGACGCGGTGAAGGATGCGCCGAAAGCCAAGTCGCGATTTTGGGAGCCGAAGAACGAATACTGGGACTTGCCGCTGATGCGTGGCGAGCAGATCGTCGAGCGGCCCGTGGACCAGCACACGATCACTCGCCGCTACACCCAGGAGGC
>CAKQNH010000153.1 GCA_934255105.1 uncultured Pirellulaceae bacterium | reverse complement strand
GGGTTAGCGACCGGGTTAGCGACCGGGTTAGCGACCGGGTTAGCGACCGGGTTAGCGACCGGGTTAGCGACCGGGTTTCGGCGGCGTACCACACTACCACCGGAAGGTGCATTTTCGCTCAGCGAGTGGATCGTTTTAATTTGCAATTGGAGTTCTATTCCCACTGTCTCCAGTTTTCCTACGCATGTGGAAGCGTAGAGCGTGGCACGGGTTAATAGCCCGCTGGCTTCGAGCTTCGCAAGAGCGGATTTCAGAGCGGAGGCACGACAATCAATGTCGGTGTCTCGGCATAATTCCCCTTTGGTGGTCTGCAGGGGCTCCCAGCCGGCTATCTTGGCGATTAGGCCAATCAGCTTCCATGGTGTGCTGCGTGGCCGAATGCCGAGCGTTTCAGCGGCAGTTTGAGCGGTGAGTATCCGCTGCCGAATTATCGCTCGTCTAGCCTGTGCTTCGCGCTGCAGCTCCGAATCAACCCTGTCCTTTTCTTCGGCCAATGCGACCAGGGGACGATTACGCAGATCATCGCTATTGCTCATTGCATGTCCTCCGCAGCCTGCTCGGCTCGGTGGATAAGCGAGAAGAGCCCGCAATCGCAGACGTCGTAATACTTGAGATCACTGAAAACATCGCCGACAGGACGGCTGGGAGGCTTGCGCTGGATGGTCAGCGGCCACCATGGTGCTTTGTCATCGATGACGGTGATCGTCGGGCGTGGGTCGAATTGGATCTCGGGGAGATAGTTGAGCAGCTCGGCCAGCAGATCGTCTACGCGGCCTGAGAATTCGTGGGTGAGCATGTAGCTCAATACGTCGAGTATCAATTCACGCTGCCAGGGCTGAAGCGTCCAACGGATTCGTTGTGGTAGCTCGTGAGGCAGCGCGTGGGACGTATGAGTTTGCATGGGCTAGTTCCTTCAAGTTCCTTGCGGGCACTCCGGCCTGCGTTCTGATCGACGATGAGGCGGCTACTTGCCGTTGGGCTGCAGGCCGATCTCTTTCACGGCTTTCGTGATGGCTGCGGTGCAGCGGCGATGGTCGGCGGGGTCGAGCTCGATGAATCGATCAACAAGCTTGGCGAGCTTCTCACTAACGGTGACGCCAGGTCGGATGACGGCAATGATGGGCTTGCCCAGCAGTACGGCTACGCCGAGTTCGACTGAGATCTTGGCGTCGAAGTCGTCGCTAGGAATGATGATGACGATGCAGGTGGAGTCGGCTATGGAGCTACGCAACTGTTTAAAACTTGTTGGTGGTTTGGGCATGGGATTAGGATTTGAGATTTGAGGGAGATGCAATACCGACACGGAGCGTCGGGCCACACTAGGAGCCCACGGGGGCGGCGAGTGGTGAACTGACGGTGGTAAAGGGGACGGTGCGGGTGAGGGTGTGCAACCGAATGAGGTTGGGGATGGTGCCAGCGTCGTAGTCGCCGACGAGCCGGCTAATCAGCTTGGAGGGCAACGGGACGGTGGCCCAGGCTTTGATGGCTGCGACGGCTTCGTCGATGGTGAGGTATCGCTCAAGCAGCGCGGTGGCGTGCTTAGGGCCTATGCCCAGGACGCCGGGAAGGTTGTCGGATTTGTCGCCGGTCAAGGCGCGGTAGTGCGGCCACTGCGGCGGAAGTAGCCGGGTTTTTTCTACGAAGTGGTCGAAGGTAAAAAACTGACAGTGGGTAAGGTTGCCGGCGTGGGTGTGGAAGTCTCGGAGTAGAGTGATGGAGTCCTTCCGCACAAGCTGATAGAGATCTTTGTCGGCGGAAACGATGACGCATTGCCCGCCGGTATTAAACTGCTTGTGAGCCCATGTGGCCAGAATGTCGTCGGCTTCGTGGCCGGGTACGCTGACGGTGCAGTAATGGGCAGCGATGTCTTGGGCGGCCAGCTCGAATAGCTCGAGGAGCTCGGCCGGTTTGTCGTCGCGGTTGCCTTTGTAGTCGGGACAAAGCTGGTGACGCCACGTGGTGCCGGGGCTGTCCAGCGCGACTCGCATGAATTCCGGTCGATAGGAGCGGTCCAGGATGTGAAGCCAGGACATGAGCCGACTGCGGGCGATGGATACGCTGGGGCATGTGTGGTGCAGTCGGTGGATTAAATTGGATCCGTCAATGTAAATGTCCATGGGGGTTCCGATTGATGATGTGAGATTGATGGTTGCAGAGCTACTGGGCGGGCGGCATCTGGTCGGGAGACCATGGCATCTGGTTGACGAGCTCGATGGTGAATGTGCGGCGGACTTTGGTGGTAACGTGACAGGTGGTGCCACATTTATCGCATTCCAAGTCGGCGAAGTGGCCCCAATAGTCCATGGCTTCGGTGCACGCATTTTCGCGGAATGGTGTGCCGCATATCGGGCAGGCTAGATGACGGGTTGCGGCTTTGAACGCATCGTTGTTGCGCGTGGTCATGGGATCAAACCTCCGTTTCGGATAGAAGCGATAATGCGCGGGTGTAAAGATCGCCCATCGGGCGTATCTCATACGAAGCAACAAAATCAGCCGCCAAATCACGTAGAGCGCGGATCTGTTCCGCGCGTTTGGCTTGGTCGACGTAGCGGAAGTCTTCGTAGCGTTCCTGCTGATTGCACTCGCTGATGACTTGTCCTACACGATCGCCGAGTTCTGCGGCATAAGTCTTGTGAGATGAGAGCCGGCCGAAGGTGGTCACGTGCATGCGATCGTTCGAGATGTCGACGCATGTGATGATGACAATGTCTTTTCCGTATCTCATCGCTACGTCGACGGCCGCCTCAACTGGCACAGGTAGATATTCAGGTTGCTGCGGATCGCATGCGTTCATTTGTATTTTCCGAATTGAGATAGGCGAGGAAATGCAATTCGGCGGAGACCGCCGGGCTACGTTAATCGTCGGGTTGCTGCCCGGGGGTGGCGATCTGGCGGATGTCGTCTTGGATAGAGTCGGGGACGTCGTACAAATCGGGATCGTCATCGTTGCCGTCGTCGTTATAGGGAGCACGGTTGATGCGCGGCGTTGCGAGCTGACGGAGCTTCTCACGCAGGGCCTCGGGTAGGTCGTAGACGCTGATGGGCTCTTGGTCGAGCTTCTGGGCGATGCCGCGAGCCAAGTCTTCCGCTATAGGCGTGATGGCGTAGACGCTGGAGGCGCTGAAGAATTTGGTGAAGGCGACTTTCCCAGGCGTGGCGGGGATGTGGATCCGCAAAAAGGATGTGCCGCCAATGGTCTGCTCGGTGACTCGGCCGGCGTACCGCTGATGCCCCATGATTTCGAGCAAGCACCATTGATCAAATTGATTCAGCTCCGGGGATGGAGCTGGTTCGGCCGGTGGGATGTGTAAGTGGTCCGTTTGCATTGTGGGTTAGTCTCCAAAGAGTGAGGGTTGGTAGTGTTGGTCAATGAGCCAGTCGATGTGCGTTTCGTGCCCGGCGGCGATGTCCCGCAATGGCTTGCGCTCTGCGGCGGAGATCGATTTGGCGGCGGCTCGGCGCTGTGCGGCGCGCATGGCGGCGACGTCGGCTAGCAGTCGCGGTATATCAACGGCGGTGGTTTCGATGCGCCGCTGCAACCGTCGGCCGAGTTCCCGTATGAGTGGGACGGCAATGTCGTCGGCCCACTGCCATGCAGCGGCGTCGCTAGGTGGTTGCACGATCCATTCAGCGAGCCGCATGAGTTCAATGTGGTGAAAGTGCTCGGCGGTGCCTGTCTCGCGCAGGATGGCGAGCAGGCGATGACAGGAGCGAGGAGTGTCTGGGGTTGTCATGGCTGGTCGACGTCCAACACGGCTCGATGGCTGGCGGCGAGCTCCTCGATTCGCTGCTCGAATACAGCCAGAGGCCCGCCGGTGTCGTCCAATGTGGTGATGATTTCCACGGCCAACCGAGCAATGCGGTCGAACTTCCGCGGTGCATCAGCGTGTTTCATCATGCCGCGAATGAAGTAATGCGTGGCCAAGCCGTGGCGAATCGCCACGCGGTCACGCTCAACGGCTTGTTCGGCTGACGCCAGCGCGGCGGATAGGGTTGCGCTGGAGGATTCGACTGCCAGCAGAGCTCGGCTGATCTCGTCTGTGATGAAGTCGGCCAGTTCGTAGCAGCCCAGGCAGGTGCATGCGATCAGTCGAGCCCGCAGGTGGAGTGATTGCTCCAAGGTGGTATTGATCGGTACGTTGACCGATTCGAGTTCGGCCGCGTTGCGCTGTGCGTTCGCAACGAGGTGCGGTGGTTTGGTCATAGTTCGTCCGGCTCCATGTCGGGATTGTGGTTGGGGGATTGATAGTGATCTAGGCACGTCTGGCAAACGAAGAGGCTGAACGCACGGCCGACCACTAAACGCATTTGATCGCAGCCGGAGACGTAGTGCGTGGCAGGGGTGCGCGCAAAGCCACTGCATAGCTCGCACTGTAGGTCGGTCTGGACAGGGTAGGCACTGACTGAGCTGTTGCAGCGGGTGTGAGTGCGGGTCATGGTCGAGATCCCGCACCGGAGCCGCTGACTGGGGCGTGGCCACCGCCCCCAGCCCCTCTCCTCGGATCGCTGGTTAGCGATGTGCCGAGGAGAGGGGGGCCAGCGTCCGCGTCGAGCTCGGTGCGGAGGATGGTGACGGACTTCGGCGCGTCGATGCGGATGTGTCCGGGCCGGTCGAAGTAGATGGTGACATCGTCGCCTATGCGAAGCGCGGTGCCAGGTCTGCGAGTAAGGCAAAGCATGGAGTTTCAATCCTTGAAAACGGTTGCGGTCCAAAACAAGAACAGGTGTGGGAATCGAACCCACTGCGCGGCGCCGGATCGGCCGCCACGCTGCGACCTGCCCTGCTCTACAGATTCCAGCGCCGGATCCCCCAGTTCCGGTCGCTGCACGAGGATGCACGGGCCGTTAGCGAGACGCCCTGTGCGCGGATAGAGGTTGATACAATCAACGCATTAAAACGACCGTTACCGCGACCGGCATCGCGGCAACGGCCTAACGAACTACCCCTGTCAGAGAGAGGTAATCCATGTCCGATATCAGCTACGACAGGAAGATTCCCGCCATGGCCACACCTCAGCTTGAGGACGCAGCTCGACGCACCGGGCAAGCGATTGTCTCGATCACCTGTTTGGATCACGCCGGATTGCACATGCAATTCGTCAGTTTGATGGCGTTCTTGCCACGCGCTGGAGATGTCATCCGTTTGATGGATGACAAGATGGCGATGGTCGTCCAGGTAGGATACACAACGATCAGGAAAACGGATGGGCAGAACCGTCCATATTTCAAGACGGTCCCGCATGTGATCGCCGAGTTTCGCGAGCCTTCTGAGGCGGCGAAGGTCCCAGTTGATTTCTACCGCGACTAGCGAGAGGACTCGTACGCGGAAAAAGCTCGGCCGAGGGCGGATGGTGGATTGCCTACGCCAGCAATCCGCATGCGCAGAACCCAAGTACGCGCATGTCTGTTTCCACGTCCCCTTCAAAGGGGCCGCCCCCGGCCAATTCGCAGTGTGGTAAGCGACTCTGGTTACGCCGGTGGATGCCATTGGGAGAATCGCTCGGGCATCGGTGCCGTGGGCAGATACTTCACCAGCGTTCGCTCGGCGTGAATGTAGTGCTTCGACGCCACGGCTGATTTGGCGACAGACCAGCCGCAGACTAGGTAAGGTAGATCGCTGTTGTGCTCGGCAAGATAGGTGCCGACTGTCTTGCGGAAGTCCTCCATAATGTAGGGTTTGCCGGCTTTGTTGCGGACTCCTGCAGCGGCTTGGAGCAATCGCCAGTTGTCTCCCAGAGATCGGCCTCGAGCGCAGGGCAGAATGGGACGATCGGACGGGACCTCGGACCAGTCGCAGTCGAGCGAGTGAACGGCCATGGCTCTGAGTCGTTCGATGGCTCCGCGCGCAGCCGGTGTCAGGGGCAAGTAGTACTGCCGGCCGGTTTTGCTGGCCACATAATGCAGCCAGCCCAAGTGCCAATCGGCTCGCCCTTCGGGGTCGGGCGTGCGAGGTGCCAGGCTGATACCGGACCAAGTAAGCGGTTGCTTGTCGGCTTCGTATGAGACTAGGTCCTGGACTCGCGCACCGTAGGTGCGGAATAGAATGAGGATTGCTCGCCAATACGTTGCCGGATCGGGGGCAGGCCAGTTCTGCAGCTCGGCGGCGTCCCACATGCGGTTGACTTCCTCGTCGTCGATGTAATGCTTCGGCGCGGCGGGTGTCGGTAGTGATTTGGTGCGGATGGTCGGCACGGGGATGCCATCGTCGCCAGCACAGGCCATGATGCGCACGAGGAGCTTGAAGGCTTTGTTGGCGCTCGACGGACCAAGGCCCAGGCCGTCGGCCGAGTGGATCCAATCGCGGTACGCGGTGACCATTTTGGTGTTGATCTTGGACAGCGGAATGGGAGCCTGGTTGGGGCTCGGCCACGCCCCATCGCGCGCAGACGGATAGGCCATCCGTGTGCGCGCGGCTTGTGGGTCGACAGGCTGGGACGAATGGGCGGAATGGGATGGTGGCCGTGATACGATTTGCTCGTATTGCTCCCAGTACCGGAGGTAGCGTTCGCAGTCGTCGCGAGTGCTCTGGGCGACGTGCCCGAGCTCCGGTGCGACGTATTCGTCGAAGGCTGCTCGGATGGTCCACTCGCTGGTTGCATCGCCCGTCGGCTGCGGTGCGAAGACTCGTAGTAATGGTCGGTCGGCTTGGGGTTGCGCACTCAAGATGGTTCCCTCGGATTGGCTCGGCACCGCTCCAGTCCAATTCTCTCCTCTGGCGGTGCGTTTGTGATGTGAAGTCCGTCGTTCGACCTCCAATCAATCGGCGGTCGCTCGCAAGGGTACTATCTGCGGGTCGAATAGTGCGCGGAACGCATTGCCCCATAGGTAACAAAAACAGGCCGACTTGTGCGTTCGTGTCGGTTGTGAGCGGCAGACCGGCGATTCTAGGCCAATCTGAATTAGTCGTTGAAAAACAGTCCATAGCCATTTCACTCCATGAAAAGGCAGGGGCGTGGAATCGAACCACGTGTCCAAAGCGATCTCAACAATCGCTCTGGGCAGACCATCCCCCTGCCCTGCGGGACTCGTTAGGAAACCAAGGCAAAGAGAAACCTGCTCTGGTTCCAGCGGTACGTCACGTAACGCTGACCGACTAGCCGGTGGACTAACTCACCGTCTTGCGGTGGCGTCGGCCGGATTTCGGTTTGGCCGTCGCACGGACCGCCGTAGTAGCTGAATTGGATTTGGGATGCGCATGGTGGCGCGTCGGGGGAGGCGTCAGGTGCCTGAGGGTCACTCGTGACCATTGGATTGACTCACGGCGCAGCAGGTAACGCAATTGCGTGATGCGGCGTTTCGTAGAGGACGGTATTTATTACCCGTCGCCAGAGCGTGGCAGAGAGAGTCAGTTGTTCAGGCTGATTCGGGTGTCACGTCAGACAGCAGGCTTAGACTGCCACCCAACATAATCCAAGAGTTGCGCGACTGTCAACAGTATCGCGCCAAATAATTCGCGGGATCTATTTCACGACGTCGATTGCATTGCGATCGAGTATCCCGGAGCCACCAACTCGATTGCCGTTGACGTCGACTAAGATCAGTCTCGGATTGTCGATCAACTGACGAGCCAACGCATACAGCGATTGCGCTGCCTGCAGGCGGAATTGATACGGCACCAAGTGCCATGCCTGAGCCACCGTGATGGTCACTTCATCCCCAGAGAATTTGGTTGACTCGATGATTGAATTGTCGAGGCCGAGACTTTCTAGCGTGGCAGTAAATGCGTACAGGCGAATCGACTGCAGTTTGCTTTGCATCTGTGCGTCAGCGATCGCACTGTACTCGACATTTGGGGATCCTTTGGGGCCGGCGCTCCACTGCGGTGCTGAGTCGAGCAACGCCAAGTACATCCGCTCCGATGTCTTTCTGGTTGCTGCAGCTTGCTCAGCGCTGACATCTGTCGGTATCGTAACTTCGTGCCACCTGAGCAATTGCTCGGCCACTTCGCCGATCGCTAATGCGGCAGGTGTAGGTGACCGTTCGAGGAGATCATCGAATTGAGACATCGCGGGCGGCAACTCCTTGTGGAGTTTCGCCACTGCAACAAACTGGTCGGGCTGCGGACGTTTGGCTAACGCGTCCAATTGCTTTAAGATTTTGACTACGGGTGCATAGGCCGCTCGCAAGTCGTCGATGCTCGGCGGATGCATTTCAACGGGTGGCGTCCCAGTCTTTACCGCCTGGTTGTCCGTGGTGTCGACGGATGGCAGTGCAGGTTTATCAGGTGCTTGACTTGCCGGCTGATTCTGCGTGCCGACTACAAACAGCAAACCAACTACGGCCAGCAATACCACTAAGCAACCGCAACCCAATTTGCGCATCGGAGCTACCTCAAAGAATAAAAAAACCCGCCCTCCATTGCTGGAGGGCGGGCCGATTTCAATCAGACCACACGAAAACGTCTAAGCCCGAGTGTGGTCCGAGAGCGACCGATTGAACAGTCGGTCGTCCCGCATAACGATCCGTGAAGGTTTTGCGAGAGTGGCCAGGGCCGGGAATGATCCGGCGACACACGGATTTTCAATCCGTTGCTCTACCAACTGAGCTACCTGGCCG
>CAKQNH010000152.1 GCA_934255105.1 uncultured Pirellulaceae bacterium | reverse complement strand
TCCATGCGCTGTTCATACGCGCCAAAGAAACCCTTGCGCCCGTCAGGGGTCAACGCCACGGAATCTCCAGCCGCGATGAAGTGCTGCGACGTGACCATCCGCTGGTTGACAGCGGTCAAGATGGCCGAATCGACTATCAATGGCCGGAACGGTTCCATCAAATCCAACGCCAACGAAGCTCGGCCAAAACGAGGTTGGTGATAAAAGCCAAGGTACGGATCCAAGCCGACTGAGGCGGCGGCGATGGTCAAATCCTTGGCGAGCAGACTGTAGCCCAGCGACAGCAACGCATTGATCGGATCTCGCGGCGGACGACGATTGCGCCGCAAGAAGTCGAAGTTAAACTCCTGAGAACCGTCGTTATCAGAAGCTCGATCCGCTGCGGGTTCGTCGAACAATTCCAGTTGAGCGCCCGCCTGGTATCGCTTCTCTACTTTGATCATGCCCGCAAAGTTCTCGAAGTAGGTGCGAGCAGCCAACCCCTCTAGACCGAGCAGCTCTGCTAGAGACTTGGCGCGGTCGGCTTCGCCCACTAGGGCTTTGAGAAATCGCAGCGCGGCCGGCGGTGGCTCGATGTGGTTGCGCATCAGCAGCGTGCGCTGATTGCGGATCTTGCCAACCACCAATTGCCGCGCCAAGTGCAAACAGAAACTCGGGCGATCGGCCATGCGAAACTGCTCGCGACGCCACATGATGTTCTTGAGCCCCACCGGCTGCGTCATGCCGTGAAACCAACCGCCAAAGCTAAAGTAGATCAGCGGTATTTCCTTCTGCAACAATACCTGGATGGCTTGTGTGGAGACTTGCACCGCGCCGAACAAGTTGATCTGCGAGACGTCGTTCAAGCGAATCTTTTGAACGACTCTGCCCTTCTCCTTGATTTGTAAGACTTCGCTGCTAACACCGACCGAATAGCCTTGTGTGTTCAAATACAGCGGCCGCCGTTCATCGCGGGCGGTGACCAACTGCCGCACCGCGACAGGCAGCTTGGCGCGCAAGGCGGTGTCGTGCTCGAAACGCAATCCAATATCGAATAAGTAAGACTGGGCGGGCGAAGTGCCGGCTTCCGTGCTGACTTGCTTGCAATAGCTGGTTTCATCGGGAAGACAGATGCTGACCAGCGAGCAACGCGGACATTTGGGGCTATCCACTAAAGGCGGTGGCAACTCTCGTTTGGCCATCGCTGCACGCGCGCCGTCGATGGCTTGTCGAGCGAGCGCGATAAGCTCTTCGTCAATGGCGATGCGAACTCGCTGCCGCGTTTCCCAAAAGAACAACACCCCCTCGTCACACCGATATCCATTCTCGCGCAAGACCAGAGCTTGCACACACAATTGAACTCGCTCTGGGTCCCATGCTCCGAGCGACCCATCATCGAGTTTCTTGGGGGAGCCACGTTTGTAATCGACGGGTGTGGCTGCGGTCCCCTGGGCTTCGATCAAATCCAATTTTGCCAGCACGCCAAGCTTCTCACTTCCCAGTGTAACACTCCGCGCGTGGATCTTTTCAAAGGTCTCAGCCGCGGCAGTCGCTGCTTCAGCCTCTGCGTCCGCAGTTGGCGGTGTCTTTAGTCGAGCCTTGCCGCGCGCTTTGGGAAGTGGATCGGTCTTGCGATCGACTTGCCCATGCTTGGCTACTCCCTCGATCGTATCGGCATTGTGCGCGAACAAGCCCTCCACATGCTCCAGGTAGAACAGTCGTGGACAGTAGGTGAATTCATTGAGCATCCGTGCTGGTAGATAGTCGCTCTCGTCGAGCGACGGTGAGTCGGGTTGGCTCGTAGATTTAATCATGGTGGATGACCAGTTGAAGAGACGTGAGTGGCCGGGTGCTGGTCGCTTATACGACTAGGCAGGGAGCATCGATGGGCGAATAGGCTTTGCCCAACGATTCAATAACGCGTTCCCCTCGACCATCGCTGGGGCCCAGATTGACGAACAGAACTTGATCTTCGTCGTGATGAACGGTCTTTCGTAGCTGGTCGCGGAGTTGCGTGAGGTCCGAGCTCGTCAACTGACATTCGAACACGCTGTATTGCAGGTGGTCGCCCCAATTGCGCATTATCTGAAAGACTTTCCGCAGGCGGCGATCGTCGCAGATATCGTAGGTCACAATATAAGAATTGCGCATGCAGCCCCCTTTGCCTGGGCAGTAAGCGCTGACGCGCGTCGTTACCACCGCATAGTGAACACGGGTCGCATCCGCAAGAAACGACCTGTTTGGGAAAGTAGCCTCCCTCCACAGTAATTAGCAAACGAGCGGTGTTCAAGAGATTTTCACGGTAGCAGCACTGGCAGCTTGGGCCACAGCGGAATGGGGATCGAGCTCGCGCCGAAGCGCGAGCGGCTCTGTCTACCAAATTGTCAAAGATCAATGCACAATTCTATATTGAAAATGGGCCTCCTGCATAAGGTGCCGCGTATAAGTTTATGCGGATGGTTAGCCAGGGCTGTTTGATATGACAGCTAACGTATGCGTGGGCGCTTATCCTGCACGGCTAATTCGACTAGCAACACAATGCTGGACTTTTCCGCATCCTCGATTTCGCATTTTGCATTTAGCGGTGGAACCGCGGATTTCGATAGCCGATGGTGCAGCGCAGCGGAACCATCGGAGGACGCTCCGGACGCAAACGCGGACGAGAAAAAACGCCGGATAGAAAACGAATTTATGCCGAGTCCGCAATACCGCCACCGCCAATGGGCTGAGCGCATGTGGCCGAAAACATCACCCGGGCTCATATCAATTCCTACGCAACATCGCACCACACATTTCGTCGTCGAGTTCACACAGATTGCGACCTCGAAAACGAGTAGCGCGCTGGTGAGGTCTCGTTCTCGGTCACGGATGCAGAAGGGAATATGCGGGTTGAACGACGCGGAGCGTCGAGCCACATTAAGACAAGGTTTCCTGGGGTTGCGATTGGCTCGCTGGGGCTCGCCGGCGCTTTACCCCAGGCTATCTAAGTCCGCAGCTACGCCGCTAGAGGCAAGATGCAAAATGCAAGATGCAAAATGGGTAATGAAACATGGCCAAAGCAATTGCAGCGGTGGGGAACCCACAAATGCAAAATGGACGGTGCAAAATGGGTAATGAATCGGCGGGAGGCTGCGGTGCGCAGTCTGAGCACTCGTGCCGGCGGCGAGGTGGTCGGCGAGCTGTAAGCATCGTGAGAAGAATTACCGTCGTAGCCGAAGTCGCTAGATTGTGGGCTTCGGTGGGTTTATCCAAAGTCTGGCGACTTCGGCTACCGATAACCGCGACAGCAAATCCAAAGTCTGGCGACGACCTGCTGACGATTGCCGAGGCGGCAGAGCAACTGCGATAACCGCGACAGCAAATCCAAAGTCTGGCGACTTCGGCTGCCAATAACCGCGACAGTTATAGAGTTATAGTTAGCCCGATGCTAATTTATAACGCCGCTACCAGTAGCGTTCTAAAACGATCTGGCCGGGGTCCTTGGTCTTGTGGCGCTTGATGCCGCGTTCGCCGAGCAGCGTTTCCGTCTCGGTCAACATGTCTGGATTGCCACACATCATGACGCAGCAGTCAGAGGTGAACGACTGGTCGACAACGGCTTCGATCGATCCATTGGCAATACAGGTGGTAATGCGACCGTGGAGCGCGCCTTGGGCGTGTTCTCTCGAGATGACGGGGACGGCGTCGAAGCGGTCGCCGTAGCGCTGTTTGTGACACGCCAGTTCGTCTTGATAAGCCAAATCGGCCGCGTAGCGCACGCCGTGCACGAGCACAATTTTTTCATAGCGTTGCCAGGGCGTTTCAGTGCGGAGCATGGCAATATAAGGGGCTAGGCCTGTGCCGGTCCCTACCAACCACAACACGCGCCCGGCTGGACTGCGGCTGAGCACAAAACTGCCAGTCGCTTTGAGACTCACGTCGACCGGGTCGCCAACCTGCTTGCTCCACAGATGTGGGGTTAGCTTGCCATCTTCCACCAACACGATGAAGAACTCGAGTATGCGACCGTGGGGCGAGGCGACGCTGTAGGGGCGAATCACGTGCCCGTGAGGAGTTTCCGTGCCGAGCTGCAGGAACTGCCCAGGTTCAAAGGGACTGACTTCGGGCGCTTCGACTGATATCGTGAACAGTCCCTCCGACCAAACCCTCTTTTTTGTTATGACACCGGCGGTCATCTTCATGCGTACGATCCTTTAGCGACCCAACTCGTATAATCCCGCCCAGCACCCCGTCGTGAGCTATAGCACTGGCTGACAAGATAGCATCCGGCAATTGGCGTTGTCTACGAAGCATTGGCGGAAAAGAGAGTATTCTAGCAAGTTAATGGGGCATAAACAGCTAATGACGCTACCAGGCTCGGGCAGGCTATGCCCCGTGCCAGGGTTCATTCTCATCTTCGATCTGAGCGATCTTATCCAAGCGGCGTTCGTGTCGCCCCGCTTCGAATTCGGTGGTCAGCCAAATATTGACCAGTTCGTCGATGGGGCCGTCACCGATCAAATCTCCGGGCAGGCATAAGACGTTGACATTGTTGTGCCGACGGCTCAGTTCGGCCATGACTTGGTCATAGCAGTTGGCCGCGCGGACCCCTTTGAATTTGTTGGCGGCGATGGCCATTCCGATACCCGTACCGCAGATTAGAATGCCGCGTTCGTCCTCCCCTTGGGCGACGCGGCGGCATACGGCGGAAGCAAAATCGGGATAATCGACGCTGCTCTCGCCGTCCGTTCCCAGATCCACTACTTCGTGGCCAGCCGAAGTTAAATACGCGATCAGACGCGTTTTGATATGCACACCACGGTGGTCGCTGCCGATGGAGATACGCATGGTGATGGACACCGCATAGAAAAACAGAAGGAACGAGGAAGGCATTTTCGAGCGGCAGGCGAAATATCCTGCCGCAGCGAGTAGTTGCTAATTTACTTCACCCTGCCAATCAGGGAACCAAGATTCTTCGAACATGTTCAGCCAAGTTCGCAAATATTGCGTCAACTCATCCGCACAAACCTCATAGCCCGACTCATCCCCTCCGAATGGGTCAGAAACGTCACTATTCCCGCCACTGATCAGATGCACTTTAGAACTCAGCTCCGGGATGCGTTCGACGATGGCCGAGCGATGGGAGCCAGTCATGGCCAGGATTAGATCCGCCTGGCGGAGGCTGCGTTCGGTAATGGAGTGGCTCTGGTGATTGTGCAGGTTCAGGCCGCGTTTCTTCATTACCGAGACGGCTTGGCTGGCCGCTGGGCCACCTGGGAAAGCGCTCAGCCCGGCCGATGCGATGGTGGCTGGCGGCGTGTCGCGGGCGAACAATTGGGGAAAGCGTTTGGTCAATAGATCTCGCAGAATCGTTTCCGCCATCGGGCTGCGGCACGTATTGCCCGTGCAGACCAGCAGCACGATAAACTGGCTCATGCGTTGCAGAGCGTCCAGCTCGATCACACCTGGGGCGGCCAGGCGGCACTGGTGGCCGTCGATGCGGACGGTCGAGGCAAAGCCGCCATAGTGTGTGGGGCCATCGTTGATGATCACGGCCACTGCGTCCCCCGCCGCGCGTGCGGCTTGCTCTCCGCTACAAATGGCTTGCCCCTGGGGGTCGACCATGGAGGCGGCTACGAGCGGGCCTGGCATCAGTCGCATAGCTTGCACGATCGCTTCGTGGGCGGCTACCCTTTGCGGGAGATACTTTCCGTCGATCAGCAGATGGCTGCGAACCGGTTCCGGCAGGCTGCTCGCTAGGCTCTCCTCTTGGTCCGCCCGAAGTTCCAGCACCAGCGGCCCTGGCCAACCACGGTAGACCATGCGGCTGGCCACCCGCGACAGGCAGGGGGAATAGTCGAGGGCTTCTTGCGGCGAGCGGAGAAAAATGCAGGGGTGGCGCGTTTGCTGCTGCTGAGCCAGACTGGCCAGCTTCTCCACAGCGTCCGGCCGCAGGCCACTGGCAAAGACATGGTAGGCGGTCTCCGCCGGGAGCGCAACCAGCCGCCCTTCGACCAAGGCCTGCACGGCGATGTGCACCAGATCACGCGGGTCGCCGCTGTTTTTCCAATCGAGCGTATGGCCCATGCACAACAGCCCTATAAAGTTTCGAGTGAGTAAATCTAAGCCTGCTAGCTCGATATGATAGTGTTTCGCCAAGCGGCTCGACAGCCCGCATTGCCTGTTGCGCCAAGCAACCACCCAACTATCACCAATGCGGATTGGATAGCCGAAGTCGCCAGACTTTGGAAGCTGATTAGTTTGTCCAAAGTCTGGCGACTTCCGCTACGACAGGAGTTATAGCACCAGCATCTGACCTTCGGCCAACTGCAGGCGCACGTCGGCCAGGTGCTCCGCTTCGGCTTGATTGTGGGTCACGTGGAGGGTAGTCACGCGAGTGGTGGTTTTGATGAAGTTGAGAAGTTCGCCTATCTCGCGGCGAGTGGCTTCGTCCAGCGCGCTGAGAGGTTCATCCAGCAGCAGCACGTCGGGATTGAACGACAGAGCGCGGCCCAGCGCAGTTCGCTGCGCTTCGCCGCCGCTGAGCCGCCGGACGCGACGCTTTAGCAAGTGCTCGATTCCCAGTTCGGCTGCCAATTGAGCGGTCCGCTGGGCGATCGCCGGACGCGACCAGCCGCGAATGCGCAGCGCAAACTGCAGATGTTCGGCCACGGTCAACGTGGGAAACAACGCCAAGTCTTGCGGCACATAACCGATTCCCCGATCCGCCACCGACCAACGCGTGACGTCGACGCCGGATATCAGAATCGACCCGCGCGTAATGCTGCGCAAGCCGCAGATGGCTTCCAGCAGCGAACTCTTGCCACAACCGGTCCTGCCCATCAATACCGCATAGCTGCCCGTGGGAATAACGCAGTTGATACCTTGCAGCACAAATTTGCCAGCCTGCATGCCGACTCCCGAGAGCTCGATCACTGGCTACCTCCGCTCAAACCGATGCCAACCAAGCGGAGGATCAACAATACGACTACAGCCATGGCCACCATCAGCAGCGACACGGCCACGGCCGCATCCAGTTTCCCAACGCTCAATTCTAGAAAAACGGTGGTCGACAGCACTTCGGTGCGCATCCGCGTCGAACCGGCAAAGACCAAGATCGGCCCGAACTCACCCAGTGCACGCGCCCAGGCAATCGTCATGGCGGCCACCATGCCACGCACGGCTTGCGGCAGAGCGATTTTCACAAACGCTTGGCCGCGCGTGCAACCTAGCGTGCGAGCTACGTCCTCCGCACGAGGATTGATTTGGTCGAAGGTGACGCGCATGGTGCGGATGGCAAACGCACACGCCACGGAGAACTGAGCCAGCACCACCGCCGGCCAATGGAAGGTAACGGGAAATTTTAACTCGTCGCGCAGCAGACCCTCCAACTGCCACGCACCCCACTTGAGATGGAACAGGATCAACAAACTCAGGCCTAACACCAACGGGGGCAGAACGATCGGGATATCGACCAAGGTATCGACAATCCATCGCCCTGGAAAGCGATAGCGGGAGAGCACATAGCCCAGCGGCGTGGCCACCCACAGCGACATCACGGCGGCCGCGGTACAGCTCAACAATGTCAGGCGGATGGCCGCTTGGATCTCGGGTTTGAGCAGCGCTGCGACAAAGTCTCCCCAAGAGGTAAACAACACGTCGGCGGCCAGCAGCAATACGATCAACAGTATGAAACATGCCGACAGCCCTCCCATAGTGAGGAAGAAAACCACATCGGCCAACCGCCGCGACTTGGAGGAAGCCCGGCGGTGCGGCGGACCGCCTGCGGTCGGCGCAGGCTGGTGAGTAGGCTTGGGATCGGGTGCAGAGCTCACGTTGATCGACCGCCGGGGGTGAGGGAAAACTCCAGAGTGTACCCCGTAAAGCCTCCTGGCGAAATTGCACAGCTTACCGAAGTACGTGCGATATGGCTCGGCCAGCCCATCCTGAGCAAGTTTTTTTAAAAAAAACCGGGCCAAACCGCTTGCTAAAACTATTTAAACTGCTTTTAATCAGCCTAGTAACTGATACTGAGTCTCAATACCGCATTTAGCAACTAAAATGATCCACATGAACTCCCGCCTGCCCGCCGCACGCCGCGGCTTCACCCTGGTCGAACTGCTCGTCGTCATCGCAATCATCGGCGTCCTCGTCGGCCTGCTACTACCTGCCGTGCAAGCTGCACGCGAAGCGGCGCGGCGCATGAGCTGCTCCAACAACCTCAAACAGCTCGGTTTGGCGCTGCACAACTACCACGATACTTTCGGCAAGTTCCCCCCCTCCGGATTCTACAGCCGCACAGCCACCGGCGGCGGCTGGTCTGCTCAAGCTCGCCTCCTACCGCAACTCGAACAGGCCAACCTGCAGCAGCTCATCAACTGGAATCTACCATATGGCCTGCAAGGTCTCGTGACGCGCACGCGGGTGCCCACGCTGCTGTGCCCCAGCGAAATTCGCGACGAACCGCGATTGGACCCTAGCGCGACGGATCCCACCTTCACTCATTATCCGCTGAATTACGGAGCCAATATGGGGGAATGGTTCATCTACAATCCGCAGAACAACCAAGGGGGAACCGGCGTGTTCTATCCCAACAGCGCGCTGAACATGGGGAGCTTGGTCGATGGGACCAGCAATACGCTGGCCTTCGCCGAGGTCAAAGCCTACACACCTTACATG
>CAKQNH010000151.1 GCA_934255105.1 uncultured Pirellulaceae bacterium | reverse complement strand
GTTGATACAAGTAGGGATTGAGCGATGGATCGTTGTACATTTTCATCTGGCGGTAGGTCTTATGCACCCGCTCACCTGCCAAGATGGCGGCTAGCAACTCTTCCAGAGAACGGCTGAGATCGCGACGCTGCTCCTCGCATAGTGCGATCCGCTGGTCGACTTTAGCTGCGTGTTGGTCATCGGTGTCGGTGCGCTGCAGTTGCTCGCGATAGTGGTATAACCGCAGAGCCATGATGCTCAGGCGATCGATGGCGCTGCCAGGCGTCTCCGTGTTCTGCTTGGCCTGCGCGGCGGGTGCAATCTGCTGTCGGTTTAGCTGGTCTGTCAGCCAATCATCGAGTTTCTCAATGTGGTCGTTTCGCGCTTGGTTCAGGCGATCGATGGCGCGTTTGACTTGCGCAATCTCTGCGTCGCTGACGTTGGGACTGCGGGCGATGTCCTCCTGATGCCACAGTTCGTAATTGAATATGTGCTGTTGGCAGACCAACTGCATCACACCTTGGCAGTCATTGCTAATCGGTTCGTAGTGCCACAGGGCAACCGTTCGCTCGTGCAATTCCAATACTTGTTGAACGTCGATCATTGCTAGCTATTCCTTGCTGAATGGGGTAACGAAGATGCGGCATGTTCTACCATGAATACCGGAATTTGGGCAAGCCAGATCGACTTTGCGAGGTCTGGCAAATTTACGTGCAGTTTATGACGAATATAAGGCGGCCGATGTCCGATAGACACTTTAACAGGACGCTCGCCACGCCCAGGTCTGGCCAATTGGTGAGCGACATGGCGTTTGACACGAAGGGAATCGCTCGATGCGAATAATGGCACTTAGTTGGATCGCGGGAATTTGCATTGGTTGCTGCATGGCTGGGACCAGCCTGGCGCAGAGTTCAGCCACCGCGTTTGTACCTGGCACGGGGTCAGAATTAACACAAGTTGGCGATGACTTCGAGGATCCAGATTGGGAGTATGTCCCCAACAATCCCAAGAGCAGCGCCGACATAGACAAGCGGCAGAATGCGCCCATTGGCAAGTCCAAGAATGGGCGCTGGTTCGAAGGCGTTAAGCGTGGACACCCCGACGTGGTGCAGCGAGTGGATACTCCTCCCGGCGGCTTGCCGGGCAGCCAAGGGGCTTTGCTGCTGCAATCGCTCTACACGGGAATCCCCAATCGCCCCAGCCACACCATGCACCAAGAGGACTTCATTGCCAATCTCCAGTACCGACTGGGTGGTCCCATCGACGTTTCTCAGGCGCCGAGCGTGACGACTCGCGTCTTCCTGCCGCCGATCGACGAGTGGGAACATCGCAGCGGACCGCATTTCGCCTTTCGAGTCGCCCTGGAAACAGACGTACCTAAATTCAACCCCAAACGTTTCTTTGTCTCCAAGAAGGAGGATGAAGAGGAAGAGGGCGTGTACTGGCCCGGCCTGTTTATCATTTTGGAAAGCAAACACGAATCGGGGCAGGAGCACGATTTCGCCTACTTCCGCGTCCGTGCTGACCGCAATGGCGGCGATGCCAAAGGTCCTCAAATTACCACCACCGGATGGTGGACGTTGGGCATGTCCTTTTCTCCCGACGGCTTGGTGCACTACTATGCCAAGCCGGGAGTCGAAGATCTGACCCAGGCCGACTACATCACGTCCCAATTGCCCTATGGCTACCGCTGCAAGCGTTTCCGCTCATTTTTCTATAACGTCGTCAATGGCGACGACGGAGTAAACTGGACTACTCCTTGGGTAGTCGATGACCCCAAAGTGTTTCTCAGTCGCGGTGGCCGCATCGCGCTGCGCTAGCAATGTGGCTCGACGCTCCGCGTCGTGAGTGAAATGTGGCTCGACGCTCCGCGTCGCGAGTGAAATGTGGCTCGACGCTCCGCGTCGCGAGTCCTGCTGGCAATACCGACGCGGAGCGTCGAGCCACATTAGGCGAGCCACATTAAGCGAGCCACATTAGGCGAGCCAAATCAAAGCCCCACTTGCTCTCGCAGCCAGCGTAGCGCTGCGGGGCGATCGGGCAGGAGTTGATCCAGTTGCCTCTGGCGGGCTTGGCTGAGCAGCTCCCCAAATCGTGGACTGGGCGTCAGCCCCAGCCCGATCAGATCATGCCCCAGCAACAACGGTGCCGGGTCGAGCTGCTCGCGAGGCAATGCCAACTTCTGGTGCAGCCACTCGCTGGTCTCGCGCCAAGCAGCTACCTGCTCGGCATTCTCCACAAGGCTTCCTCGAGCTTCATACAAAGCCACTGCGCGGTCTGCACAGGCGTCGACCAACCACGGCTGCACCTGAGACCAAGGCCTTCGCTGCGCGCCGACCAATTCGCGCTGGGCAGGCAGCACATGACGCAGCGTATCGCCTACCTCGTTGGGCACCTTCAAGCGTGTCTTGAGCGACTGCACCAGCGAATCGACGCTCACATTGAGGTTATCTGCATTTCCATTAGCAGCCTGCTCCAGAGCGATCCACAGTAGACCACACAGACGATCGAGCCAGTCGGCGGATCGCCCGCGAGCAGCGCGCACCTGGCTGTGGATGTCTGCCGCGTCGGGGAGTGGTTCAACACCGTCGAGCGAGTCCAACAAACGACGTGCAGCCAATCGCTGCGCGGGCCAAACAGCGGCCACTTCGGGCAAGATGTGCTGTAGCAGGTTCAGTTGAAACCATTCCTCGACAGCCCAAGCTGCGCGCGACGTTTGCAGCGTTTTGCGGATTTCGGTCCAGATGCGCTCACCGCTGACACAATTCACTTCCGCCGCGTGCCGCGCAATCGCTCGCCGTGTAGCGGCTTCGATGGTAAAGCCAAAACGAGCGGAAAAACGCACCGCTCGCAACATCCGCAGTTTGTCTTCGCCAATGCGATCGTCGGCGAACCCGATCGCGCGCAGACATCCGTGCTGCAAATCGGCTTGTCCCCCAACATAGTCGATGACGGCTGCGGTCAGCGGATCGTAGAACATGCCATTAATTGTGAAATCGCGGCGCTGAGCATCCTCCTGCGGCGTGCTGAAAATGACCGCGTCCGGATGCCGACCATCGCTGTAGGCTGCATCGGTTCGAAACGTAGCCACTTCCACTTGCACCGCATGACGAGGCTTGCCCAGCACGATCACCACGCCAAAGGCAGCACCCACCGGCAGCGTGTGACGATAGCCAAACAGCTCACGCACCTGATCGGGTGTCGCCGAAGTAGCCACGTCATAGTCCAACGGCTCAATCCCCAGCAGCAAATCGCGCACGCAACCTCCCGCCCACAGGGCAGTGTGCCCAGCCGCTCGCAGACGCTGGACGACCGTTGTTGCAAACTCTTTTTGGTTCGTTGGATTCACGACGGCAGACATTTTAGTGGGCTGGGCTGGCTGCGATAGAGAAGCCATTTGCGACGCGCTGTAGATTTTGTTCAAAAGCTGGTAGCCAAGCCGTATCGTCGGCAGGGAATTCCCCTATCCGCCGCGCGCGTCCCGACCGCAATGCTTGAGCTGCTTCGCCAAGGAATTGTTGGCAGACGTTCAGCACAGAGCCTTGGCTCGCCTCGTCCAGCTCCACTTGCTGCAACTGGACTTGCCCACCCAGGTGCTGGCGTTCCAAGCGATACAACCTTCCGTTGTTCGCCGCGTAACGCTGGTTCTCCGCAAACAAACGTCGCAACTGATTCTGGCGATTGAACTGCAGGACTGGTTGTTCATCAAAGTAAATCGACCACCGCGCATCAGCGCGCAGCCCAATAAACAACTCCCACTCGGCCCGCTGCTGAAACGGAGCGAGCCACTCCCACAGCAGGAGATCATGAGGCACAGCTTGCTCGACGCCTTCAACGCGATCAGCCGAACCCTTCGTCGCTGTCCAAGGTGCTGTCCAGCGACTTGCCCGCGGTACGCGAAAGAGACTTCGGCGGGTGTAGGCGGTCGCCTCTAACAGCAGATTCTCGCGAGGATGTTGGTGAATGGCCATGCTAGCAAAATGCGGCTTGATATGACTTGGCTTGGTAAGATTTACTGAATACAGCGACTCTATCGGTCGATACTGACTTTGCGGGGTAAAACGCTTCGCAATTCAAAGTCGCCTCCACGCGAGGCCCGACACGATCAGAGGACAAGTATAATGCTTCGACAGCTTTCCGGGATGATGCTACTGGGGTTGCTAACAGTCGTGGGTGCAGGTTGCTGCGGCGTTCAAGGCATGCAGCCGGGTGGCATGTACGGTTCCAGTTGCGACGGCGGATGCCCACCGGGACCGATGATGGGCCTGGCCAGTTGCGGTAGCGCATGTGGCGAAGTATACGTCGACGAATGGATCAGCGAACGGCCGATAGCGGACAATTGTGGTAGCAACTGCGGCGGCTGCACCACGTGTCGGAGACCAGTTCGCAATGTGCTGCGACTATTGTGGGGACGTCCCTACATGAGCCAGTGTGACACGGGGCTATGCAGCTCCGGTGGTGCTGACTGTGGTTGCGATAGTATGGGGGGGGACGGTTTCATCGACGAAGGCTATGCGCAGGGCGGCTATGCGCAGGGCGGCTATGCTGACGGCGGCTTTCAATCGTCGGGCTACGCGGGCTCAGGGCCGAAAAAACCATGCAACTGCGGGGCGTCGCATGGAAATGTCGAGTATGGACAGGACTGGTCGGGGTCTGGCCAAATACTCGATTCAGGCCGCAGCCCAGGGATGCCACCCGCGATGCCGCCGACAAACAACTCGCCGCGTTTAGCTCCCGAGTTAATGCCAGCGCCCAGTCCCGAAGCTAGTCCGGGAGCTAGCTCCAAACCTAGCGTGGCACCTTCATCGGCAACGCGCCGGCTCAACCCCGCCGTAGCCCGCCGCCGCTAGGCTTGGCCGCTAGGCCGTTGGGATCGGCTAGCGATTTGAGTCCATTTAGCGACCACGTTGTAGCTCGCGAAAACTGGTCTTCAGGCCTACGAGACGCATATTCGCTGAGCAGTTCCTCAAACTTAAAGTTAAACTTAAACTTCCCCTCCCTACTTGCAGAAAATTAGCTAAGGTTTAAGTGCAAGTTTAAGTTGGCCAAAGCTCGAAAGGCTAGGCGACTTCCGCTGCGAACTAAAAAACTATATCGCCTCGATATGCAAGCTGCGGCGACGACGCTCTTCACGCCGCACGTCGTCGATCAAGGTGGCAATTTCCGGCACACGATCGATGCCTTGAATCACCAGCTCGGGATGGCTCCGATCGCTGCCCGTGATGGTGATTGTCCCGACTCCCAGCATTCGCTGAACAATCCCTTGGGTATAGCTCACATCATCGATGTCAATGACTTCGATGCGGTTACTGCGACGGACAAAAATACCCTCTTGGTGTACGAAACGCTGAGTCGTCAGTTCGTAATGGACTCCCCAACGGCGGCTTAGATACAATCCAATAGCAAAACACCATCCCAGCAGGATGACAGCCGCAGTGATCAGCCATACATTCTGTTGTTGTGAACCGTAAATTGCGACCAACACGATGGCAACCACGGTCACCACGGCCGACATGGCCCAGGTGCCGTACATTGCTTTTGGGGAATAGCCTCCTTTCCACAGGCTGCGTTCCACGGGAGCGGTTCGACCGGCGTCCATCTTTTCCGCAGCGGCATTTTGAAAGCGATCGCGAGCCTGCGACTCGGAGCCACTGCGGGGGAGATCCGAATCGGGAGGAAATGGGCTAGACATTGCGGGAGGCTCCTGTGTGGGATAACTGGTTAGTGGCTTGGTGTTGGTTAAGTACCACAACGGTTAGCGAATTGCTGCGACAATTCGCTCGGCAATTCTACGGCATTTCCGCAGCCACCGACAGCTATAATGACTAAAACCAGACTGGAGCTGAGCGGACTGGTAGATTGTGGGATTGCCGGTTACGATGCATGCTTCGGCCCGATCACGTTACCTGCTGACACGCTCAGGCTGACCAAAGGAACCTTGCATGTTTTGTCCTCATTGTAGCGCGGACAACGACCGAGTACTCGATTCACGCGCATGCGAAGACGGCCGCGCCATCCGACGCAGGCGGTATTGCAATCAATGCTGCCGTCGCTTCACTACGTACGAACGCGTCGAACGTTTCACTCTCACCGTCGTCAAGAAAGACCTCGCTCGCGAACCGTTCTTACGGGAAAAGATCGAGCGTGGCGTGGGGCGCGCGTGTTGGAAGCGGCCCATCAGCAGCGAACGCATCCTGGAATTGGCGGCCATGGTCGAGGCCGACATCCAAGCCGACTATGACAGCGAGATCCCCAGTTCAGTCATTGGTCGCATTGTCATGCAGCATCTGGCCTCGCTGGATCAAGTGGCTTACGTGCGCTTTGCCAGTGTCTACCGCGAATTCACCGATGTAGAAGATTTTGTCGCCGAGCTCGCCCCGCTGAGAATCCTCCCCGAAGATCCGCTGCTGGGCGGCGGGTAAGCATCCGTAGAACGGGCACTCCTGCCCGTTTGCTATGTAGAACGAGCACTCCTGCCCGTTTTATAAACCCCACATCTCAAAAAACATCGGCCCCTGCCAGCTTGCCTAGCGTTAGCCAAAGTTTCGCGAGCTAGTCATCGCCCTCCGCCCCGCCCGCTATACCTCGCGTTGCACGCTGTATTCCGCCAGGGCGATCAGGCAGTCTTTGGCTGCCGAATCGGGCAGGACGTCGAGCTGCCTCTGCGCGCGACGAGCCAACTTGCGAGCGGTCGCCAAGGTGTAGCGGCCGGCGTCGCTGCGATCGAGCGACGCGCGGACAGCGGCCAAGTCGTCTGGACCACCGGCATCGAGCTGTGCGACCAGTCGCTCCCGCTCGCGTGGCGAAACGGTCTTCAGCAAGCGAATCAAGGGCAAGGTCGGCTTGGCCTGCGCCAAATCGGTCCCCAACGTCTTGCCGACTTGCTCAGTCCCCCAGTAGTCCAGCCAATCATCATGGATCTGAAAAGCCAATCCAAGCTGGCTGCCGAAACGGGCCAAGCCCCGCGTTTGCGCGCGGTCTCCCCCCGCCCGCCAACACCCCAGTTGACTGCTCACACGGCACAACGCTCCCGTTTTTTGCAGCAGTAAACTGCGATAGGTCCGATGCGACATCCCCCAGCACCCCGCCGAGGCTTGCTGCCGCAATTCGCCGGCGCACAACTGGGTAGCGGCAGCAGCAATGCGCCGCGCGGGTAAAGTACTCCGGCACCGCGCGGCCAAAGCGTAGGCATGGGTGAAAAGTAGATCTCCCAACAAAACTGCGGCTGAATTGCCCGCCTGCCCCACGATGGTGGTCTGATGGCGTCGCTGCATAGCCCCATCCATCACGTCGTCGTGCACCAAGCTAGCCGCATGCACTAGTTCCACAGCAGCCGAGATCGCGGCCAAGTCGTGCTGCTCACGATGATTGAGGCTTTGACCTGCGATGGCCTGAGCCGACAGCAAGACCAGAGTCGGGCGCAAGCGTTTGCCCCCCATGGCCGCCGCCGAGCGGCACAATTGCTCCACTTCCGAATAACGACTGGCCGTTGCGTCACGCAGCAACTTTTCAACTTGCGATAACTCCTCACCCACGCACTGGCGGACTCGACCAGCCAGCGTTTGAGCGACTACGGAATCTGCCGTAGGAGGGCTGGCGCTATCGGAAATCGATGGCCGCACAGTCAGCGAGGTTGGATTGGAGTCGATCATCGAAAGCCTGAATTATGGGCGGGTGTCTTACGTCTGATGTCCGCCTGAGCGGTCGAGTTCTTACAAGGTTGGAGTCCAGGCTTTAGCCGCTTCACGCGCAACTGCTATTGTTGGAGTCCAGGCTTTAGCCGCTTCACGCGCAACTGCTATTGTTGGAGTCCAGGCTTTAGCCGCTTCACGCGCAAGTAACCTCCATTCATGACAAGTTCGCCGAGCGTTGGAAGTCTCCTCGCGCGCCGCCGGATTTGTTCAGCAATTGTACCCGCTCGATCGTGAGTTGGCGGTCGCTGGATTTGCACATATCGTAAATCGTCAGGGCTGCTAGGCTGGCCGCCACCATGGCTTCCATTTCCACTCCCGTGCGCGCCGTAGCGGCCGTCGTCACTTGGATCTGCAAACGCTGGTCGTCGAGCCACTGAAAGTGCACATCGACGCTTTCCAGCGGCAGAGTGTGGCACAGCGGGATGAGCTCGTCGGTTCGCTTGGCCGCCGCGATCGCTGCCAAACGGGCCACCTGCAGTACATCACCTTTTCGAAGTGTGTTACTTCGCACAGCTTGGGCGGTCTCTGCATTCATAGCGCACACAGCTTGCGCCGTCGCTTGACGACGTGTAACGGGCTTATCTCCCACGTCGACCATGTGGGCGTTCCCCTGGGGGTCGATGTGGGACAGTCGCCCCGATTCGTCCTTCTGGCCTGTCATGCAACACTTTTTCTGATAGCGAGCTTCGGCTTGGTGAGTATAAAATGCACCGTTGCGGGGGCTAGGTTAGCCGCCCGGCGGCGATTCGACCAGCGGTAGTTCGTAGTTAGCTACACCAAACTTCAGACCGCATCGTTAAACCGCGCGCCCACCGGGCCGCGCGAGTCTGAGCGTCGACGCGTGGGGCGGTTCCCACGCGGGTTAACGAAGCCGGCTACAAAATAAGCACTCCGAGTGCCAACACAAAAAGCCCACCTGCCACGAAGGGCGGGTGAGCTTGTTATCTTTTGACAGATGTCGGGGATTTTTCCGAATCGATCG
>CAKQNH010000150.1 GCA_934255105.1 uncultured Pirellulaceae bacterium | reverse complement strand
GAACTCGGCTACGCGGCGAATCTCCTTCAAGTTCGAAAAGTCTAGCCCTGAATCGACGCCTTGAGTCGTAAAGTTCAGAGCCATCGTGACGATGTCCAAATTGCCCGTCCGTTCGCCGTTGCCAAACAAAGTCCCTTCCACCCGTTCGCCACCCGCCAGCATTCCCAGTTCCGATGCGGCGATACCGGTTCCGCGGTCGTTGTGCGTATGCAGCGAGATGATCGTTTGCTGCCGATGCTTGAACAGTCGGCAGAACAGTTCAATTTGATCGGCGTAGACGTTGGGCGTAGACAGTTCAACCGTCGAGGGCAGATTGATGATGGCCTTGTTGGCCTGGGTCGGTTGCCACACGTCGCACACTGCGTCGCAGATCTCGGCTGCGAAGTCGATTTCTGTGCCAGTGAAGCTTTCGGGAGAATATTGGAAGCGAATTTTGCTCCCCGATTTGTCCTCCTTGGCTAGGTCGTCGATCCACCGCGCACCATCGACGGCCAAGCGCACGATGTCCGCCTTGTCCGCGTTAAAGACCACTCGCCGCTGCAGCACCGATGTCGAATTGTATAAATGCACAATCGCCGACCGGGCACCGCGTATGGCTTCAAATGTCCGCTCGATCAACGGCTTGCGAGCTTGAACCAACACTTGAATTGTCACGTCATCGGGAATAAAGCCCCCGTCGATTAGCTCGCGTACAAAGGCGAAGTCGGTATCTGAGGCTGCCGGAAAGCCGACTTCGATCTCTTTGAATCCGATCGCTACCAACGTGCGGAACAGCTCCATTTTCTTGGCCGGCCCCATCGGATTGATCAACGCCTGGTTGCCATCGCGCAGGTCGACCGAGCACCACACCGGAGCGCGGTCCAGAGTCTTATTAGGCCAAGTGCGATCGGGCAAATTCACAGGTGGAAAAGGGACATACTTTGCCATGACGGTTCTCTTTGGTCGCTAGTTGAAAGGAGAGTTAACTTTGGATCTGGGGCTTGTGGCTAAAACGCAAAAACAAAAAAACCCTGAAACTCGACAGGCGAGTTTCAGGGTTGGTGTGAATCTTCAATGATTGCTTGAAGCGAACTAGACCGTCCCCTACCACTCGCGAGCGGCGAGCGTAAGTCGAAGCAATTCGGCGATTCGATTGCGGGAAGTCATAGCGCGGGAGCAGTTTTGTACTAAAGGAAAAACAGGCCTGACCAGTCTGTAGCGGAACTCTCCAAGAGTTTCGGCACTACGGACACACCCATTGGTAGCTCCAGGATAAACCGACCGCTGGTTATCTGTCAATGCCGCTCCCTGTTGGAGTCCAGGCTTTAGCCGCCTCAAGCGCACCCGTTGGAGTCCAGGCTTCAGCCGCCCAAGCGCACCCGTTGGAGTCCAGGCTTTAGCCGCCTCAAGCGCACCCGTTGGAGTCCAAGCTTTAGCCGCCCAAGCGCACCCGTTGGAGTCCAGGCTTCAGCCGCCTCAAGCGCACCCGTTGGAGTCCAGGCTTTAGCCGCCCAAGCGCAAGATCGAATCACCTACAGACTACACTCCAGCAATTGCAGCAGTCGAAGCCCCCCTAATCGCACGCATCCGCTTCTCGTCTCTCCTCCCCCCGCCCCCCAAAAATCATCTCGTAGCGTTTCAGCGACTGATCGAATACTCCCCGCGCACCCTGCGGCAAATTCTGATGCGAAAAAGCTCCGAACATTGCGTCAAACCGCAGCGGCGCAGTTCGCCGGAACACCTGCAACGTTTCTTCGCCCGTCAGCGGAATGTAGTTCGGAAAACTGTGCATGACGCTCAAGTGCTTCATGTCCCGTGAAATCTGCAGCGAATCCCCCACGAAAACGGTTTCACTATCGGCGCAATACAAGATCGTACTGCCTGGGAAGTGGCCGCCGGTGTGAACGATCGACAGATTGCCGACCAACGACTGGCGAGCTCCCTGCCAGAATTCGACCCGCTGGTCATCGTCCATGACCCACTGGCGATCTTCTTCATGCAAGTAGATAGGGCAATCAAACAACCGCGCCCATTCCACCATCAAGCCATAGTAATGCGGGTGCGAAATAGCGATCGCCGCCAAGCCACCGCGAGACTCTACAAAGGCCAGCGCGGCAGCGTCGATCAGCGGCAAGCAATCCCACAGCACGTTTCCCACCGCAGATTCAATCAAAAAAGCTCGTTGTGCAATGGCGAATTCTGGGATGACTTTCAGTTCGTGCAGCCTGTCTGCGTGTCGTTTTATCGCCACGCAGTGATCGCTGAGCAGGCGATCGTAAGATGTCCACCGTTGTCCGTCCGATGGAACATATTGGCGGTCGTCCTCGCAGACCAAGCAGTGCGCCGCATCGTATTTCGCTTGAGAATAACGTGTGCCGCAGGTAGCGCAGATGGCTGGCTTGTCTGGATCAGCCACATCCATTGCACGTCGCAATTTGGCTTCGTCTGCGCCTTGCTTTCGCTTCATAATCATCCTTTGTCCACATTGTAGGCTCGTAACGAGCGCAGCGCTGTTACGGCAGGCCGAAGCGCGTATTTAGGATGCCGCGGCCCCACGTCTTGCACCGGGTGTCCGTGCCGTAACTGCGCGGTGCTTGTTACGAGCCTACAGAATACCCGATGCCGTAACTGCGCGGTGCTTGTTACGAGCCTACAAATACTTACGAGCCTACAAATACGAGCCACTTGACACGCCTGTAGCCTCAGCTACACTTTTCGTAGCTATGGCTACACTTTGCAGCTAATGGTGCAGTTCAAGTCATTTGAGGATGTCCGATGGCAGAGCAACGAAAAATGCGAGTTGGTTTTACTTTGGTGGAGCTGTTGGTCGTAATTGCGATCATTGGCATGCTGGTCTCGCTGTTGCTGCCAGCGGTGCAAGCGGCCCGCGAGGCGGCGCGGCGGATGCAGTGCCAGAATAACCTCAAACAGCTTGGACTGGCCATCCTGACCTACGAGAGCAGCCACCGTGCCATTCCACCGGCTTACATCACTAACCCCCGCGAAGACCGTGTGATCCATGGTATCGCCTGCGCCGACGAGCATCGCAATTCCCATCCGGGCTGGGCCTGGGGCACGATGCTGCTGCCGCAGATCGAGCAGTCTGCCCTGTACGCACAACTTAATCTAAACGAATCCTGCTGGTCGCCGAACAACAGCGCCGGGGTAGCCACCAAACTTTCCACATTTCTATGCCCGTCGGCTTCTGGCGGCAGCGACGGATTCGCAGTCCTGACCGCGACCGACCATCGACACGGCACACCCATCCTGCGCGACGACGGCAGCCAAATTCATTTTTCGCACAGCCACTACGTCACCAACGCGGGGATTCATCAGCCCTGGGGAAGAGACACCGCCTACTGTTACGACTACGAGGTAGGCGTGCCGATCGGAAATAAAATTGCGCGGATAGATGGTCCGTTTTTTCCCAATGCCAAGATGCCGCTGCGGCGCATCAGTGACGGTCTGAGCAACACCATTTTCCTGGGAGAACACAGTTCGATCTTGAGCCACAAGACGTGGGTGGGAGTGGTCCCCACGGCGGTCACTCCGCCTAGACTCGACCTGCGCGCTTGGCAATCGGAAAACAATGGCGGCGGCTGCCTGGTCGGCGTACACAGTGGCCCCGACATGCACGATCTTCCTGAAGTCATTATCCATGCCCCTAACAACCCCTTCGGCCATACGGACGAGATGTGGGGTGAACATGGCCCAGGCTGCTCGGTGTCGATGGGCGACGGTTCCGTACGGTTTGCCTCTGCGTTTATCGATGCCGATACGTGGGTCGCTTTGTCGACTCGCGATGGCGGGGAGGTGATCAACGATGCACAGTAGAACACAAGCCAGCCAGCACGGCCCGCTGCGCATATTCCTCATCGGACTGGCCGCCGTGTTGGTCGTGCTGCTGGGCGGCGTCGCCTGGCACTATTACTCGACACCCCCGCAACTACAAGCCTCACCCGCAGCCGCCAAGACGCTGGACGCCATGTTCACCGCCTTGACCGCCCGCAATCCAGACAAACTGTCAGCCTGCATGGAGCGCATCGAGGCCTACCGCCAGGACGGCCAGTTAGACGCCAGGGCTGTCGCCGAATTGCGAACCTGCCACGATCTGGCGACCAGCGGTTCGTGGGAGCAAGCCGCCAAGCGACTGTACTGGATCATCTACGAACAGGGCTAACGCGGCACTGCTTCCGTCAGCGCTTGCCGCAGCGGACATGTTGCCGAGATCACCGTATCGCGTCGGTACTGAGCCAACAATTCTTTAGAGCGCTGGGCCAACATGCGGCGAACTTCGCGCCGCTTGCCACGCACTCGCTGAATCGCCATCGAATCATAGGCTGTCGTCTGATGCCTCATCCAAGCGATCACCGCAGCCTCGGCGCGCTGTTCGATCGGAAGCCGCTTCGTGCGCGCCACGGTGCCGCTCCCCACGGGAGTGGCGTGAGCGGTAACGGCTTGCGCAAGTTGCTCTGCCAACTGCTGCTGAGCGGGATGGAAGTTAAGAAACTTGAGCACCGCGCTAGAAAAGTCCTCCACGTATTCGCCTTGCACTTGTTCGCGGCGGACACCTGCGGCCTGCTTGCGTTTAGCGTACGACTCGGTGGCACGCTCCGTTTCCAATTCGGCTCGAATGCGCTCGATCGTCGCCGTCGGCGCCCAGATGCCTTTGGAAAAAGTTCGTCTACCCTTCTTCTCTTGCACCAGCCAGTGCTCGCCCGCCGCTTTGACTCGCCGCGTCATACCCGCATCTCCGGGTGGCTGCAAGCTCCAGCCCGACGGCACCGCTTGTAGTTCGCCGCTGGCGTTGCGAAGCATGTTGTCTGCCGGACCAGGCTGAAAAATATTTGAATCCATATCCCACTCAATAAAACCCGTGACACGATCTTTATCGGCACGCTTGATCTGTATCTGTAGGCTCGATCTGTATCTGTAGGCTCGTGGGCGAGCGAAGCGCTGTTACGGCAGGGAGCACCACTAATCAATTGCCAATCTTAACGACCCAAGACTGAAACCCCAATAGATTCTGCATTTCCCGAGCTCCTTCTTCCATAAACCAATCCTTTGCCTTCTCGCCCTCTTGGCTGAAATTGATTGAAAATAGAACTCTCCGCTTCTGGTCAAACTCAATCTGACGACTGAAAACGCTCATCGATGTCCGTATGCTGCGGGGCAACACCCCGTCAAATTCTTCTGAGAACTTGGGCTTGATCACCACTACGCAATCAGCATTGTTAGTTGTCTGAAACCAGCAGGCAGGCACTCCCATGCCGTAACAGCGCTACGCTCGTTACGAGCCTACAAAGACGAGACTACAAAGACACGCCTACACCAAATGCTAGTCTAGCGCTGCTTGCCGCGGCCGCTGTCGTAGCGTGCTGTTTGAGCTTCCACTTGTGCTAGCGTCGGCAACTTAACGTCACAAGCCCAGTGAACGCTTGCCGCCAGCAAGGCTTCAAACTGGCCCTGCGCAAAATCGTCGACATGGCCCAGCGATGTATAAAACGAACGGCCGCCGTCGTTGCGCACAAACGTCCAAGCCAACGGTTGCGGCGGATCGTCTCCGGGCACGCTCCCCAGCAGCAATGTGTTTGTCCCGGCGAGCAGCGGGGCGGTCTTGTACAGCGAGCCACTGGGTTTGAAATCGGCGGTCATGCTAGCGGCTAATGCGACGGGGTGCGACGATGTGAGCTCCGCGAGCGCTAGCGAGACAGGCACCGTATTAGGATAATGGCCGCTGTAGCTGCCTCCCCACACCTCCGCATCAAATTCGGGCCACTGGTCAGCTCCCTCCGGTGACGGTTTGTTGCGCAGCGAAAATGCATGGCTGGCAGTGCGAATGCCGAGCATCGGTTTGCCTCGCGCTGCAAAATCGCGCACCAGTTGAAGATCGCGCTCGGGTAAGGCTCTACGCCGCACGCTAATCAATAGTGCGTCGGCTGTGGCAATGTCCTCGATACCAATAAACTGCGACGGTTCGGACTCGCTGGCGTAACAGGTGCTCACGCTAAAGTATTGGCTGAGGTGCTTGGCTGCAAAGACGGGCAGCGTGCTTTCCGTTTTATACTCGTCTTCGCCGATCAACATCACCAACCGCACGCGCCGATCACCGGAAAAGCGAAACTCCTGACCACCGAGCACTTGGTCGCTGGAAATCGTTGGGCAAACATAGCGTTCGATGTGGCTGACAATCAAATCGGTTCCAGTGAAGTGACTGGCGTAGGGCCAAGCCCCAGGATCAACCATCGTGTCGGTCAAATCTCGCGCCAGCACTGCGTTCTTGCCTGCCATGACCAGACGTCGCAAGCCAAATGGACGTCCCAAGACACACATGTTGGTGTGGACGCCCACCAGAATTACATTCGAAATACCACGCTCCTCTAAGATGCTCCAGATCTCAGGGCCGCTGTCGCTGACGTAATCGCGCTGGGCATCGATGGCGATAGCTGCAGTTTGTGACTGCCAAGGAGCTTTTGGATTGCGACCGCTGGCAGCCAGCCGCGCGGCCCACTGACGATGTTCTTCGGGATCATCGTCCTCACCACCGGCGGACTGATCGACTGGATAAGCCGCCGCTTCCTCGCTGGGAATCTGGTCGCACCAGTTCTCTATTTGGTCTGGCAGCGATTGAGCCGGTTGTGTCGCCTGGGCCCGCAGACGAGCGGGGTGTTGTGCGTAGTGTGCCATGCAGGAGCTGGGGGCATGAATGACGATCCCGCCACGACTGCGGATTTGGCTGGCGAAGGCATCGATGCGTGGCGCGAGTTCGGCACCGCGACGAACCGCATTGACGCAGTGATGTGCATCCCACATATCGCACACGATGACAGCCGTTTGTTCCGGCTGCCACATTTCGTCGCGGACTAGGCGATGAAAGCGTTCGGCTCCTTCGGCAACCGGTTGCTGGTAGCGCAACTTGAGGGCGATTTCCTCAGCAAATATTTGTAATGGGCCGAGGCAGGCTAAGCCGCAGAATAAAAACAACCGGCAGAGTTTCACAGGTGGGCTCCAAGCGAAGAGGCGGGGTCGGAGAGTTGGCTAGTACCATGATAACAGCCCCGAGAGCGCATTGCTTGCCTTGGATAAGCTTCCAGCTTGTCATCTTGCGTGGATAAGCTTCCAGCTTACCGTTGGCCTGCCACTTAGCATCGCCAGCAGGAAGCTAACTTCGTTTTATTCGCAAGCTGGAAGCTTACGCCAATGGCGCACGAAAAAACGGCCAGCAAACATTTCGTTTGCTGACCGTCAGGGTGGCGTGGCGATCGTGCCGACTATGCAGAGAGCATTGTCGAGCTTAGAAAGTGAACACCATGTCCGTGCCGAACGTGGTTTGGCTGGCACCGAGCTCGTTCTTAACTACACCGTCTTTATCCCAGTCCCAGCGGACTTCGGGACGCACCAACAGGTTCGATCCGACGGCATAGTTCAGACCGGTGGTGTAGGCGTAGACATCGCTGCGGCCGGCGGTGACGTTATAGACACCTTTGTCGATGTTGTACCATTCTAAACGATTGCCCCAGGTGGCGCGATCGGTCAGCTTGAGCAGGAAGTAGTTGTTGATGTCGAACGTCTGACGTTCTTTGGTGCGTCCGGTACCATCGGTATCCAGGTAGTCGGCCCACAGAACGTGCGTCAGCGAATCATTGACCTTGGTGGTCAACACGGCGCTAGTCAAGAAACCGACCTCGTCAGCACCAAAGCGACCGTACATGGTTTGATTCGTGAAGTTGACGTTATCGGTCAACTCAACCGAGTATCCGCCCAGGTAGGCGTCGCCATTGTCTTCAAAGCCGCTATCCCAGCCCATGACGTAGCCGCCGTAGAGCGTGGTGTATTCGCCAGATTTGTAGGCGGCCAGCATACCGGTGTGGGTGCGTGGCTCGCTGTTGTACATCGCGTAGCTGTGCGAGTAGAAGAAATTTCCGGTGGCTGCTACCGATTCGTAACCGATCAACGTGAAGAAGTGCCCCACTTTGACCGACAGGTCTCCGTAGGCCGCTTCCATGTACAGTTGCGGAATCGAATGGCCGTAGATGCCATTGTCCCAAGTGTTGTCCCAACTGCTGCTACTATTGTTGATGGGGTCGGAGCCGAAAGCCTGCGTATCCTGCGCGTCGACACCGTACAGGTAGTCGATGCGTCCACCGAAGCCCAGGCCGTTGCTGCCGTCAGCTACCTTTTCAGCGTACATCCATTGCTGATGCAGACGCACACGATCGGCGTGTTTGTTGAACAGCGTGTTATTATAAGTGTGGTAGCCGATTTGCGACCAACCGCCCACATTAAAGCCGAGCACTGGATTCTGGAACAACTTCCATGGCTCGTCGCATCGTGCGGCCGCTTCTTCAGCGCGGGTTACAGCATAGCCGCCGCGATCCGAGGAGAGCAGACTGAATGCGGACCGACTGCCCGAGTTGACCACTTCTTCGCATGCGCATGCGGTGGGAATGACATCGCTGTAGGAAGCTCGGTCAACGGAGCCGGAGCTAACCGGCGCTGCTTGTTGAGCGTAGTAGCTATAGGCTTGGCTTTGACTTGGTACCGGGGCCTTTGCAAAGGCCGGCGCGCCAAAGCACGTCGCGGCAATTGCGGCCGACAGAGCCCACTTGGTGATCTTCATATTTTTTCGTCCTTGAAAAACTTCGAAATCCTGGTCAACGGCCATGAACTGGCCGGTAGATGGG
>CAKQNH010000149.1 GCA_934255105.1 uncultured Pirellulaceae bacterium | reverse complement strand
TCGTCGTCACTCGCCAATAGCCTCTGTCTTGCCAGGCTGGTGGTTCAGGGAGAATCTGGTAGCCCAGCCCGATCAAATGCCGCTCGATGGCTGCTTGTGTTTCTGCGGAGTGCGCGATCGATTGTGTTTCTGCAGTGGGCTCTGGGAGTGCTTGTGCAGTGAGTTCGATAGTTGTGAAGACGTGGCCGTCACTCCCTCCCGATTGAACTTCGAAGCCACGCTGCAAAATCATTACCGTCAAGACGGCGCTAAAGGCGACCAGCAGCGAACCCTTGAGGAATTGGACCCAAGTCGTCGAGACCATGCCGGCGGTAACTACGATCAGCATCACTACGGCCCCCACGATGACCACGCCAACCCAGTGATCGAAGCCCAGCAGTGGTTTAACCAACACGCCTGCGCCCACCATCTGTGGGATCAAGTAGAATACGCTGACGGCCAAGGTGCTGATACCAGCCACCAACTGCACGTCGCGAGATTGGAATTTAGAATTGAGCGCATCGGCAAAAGTAAATTTTCCCAGTCGCTTCAGCGGTTCAGCGATCACAAACAGGGCCACGATCCAGCCAGCCAAATAGCCAATCGAATATAAAAAGCCGTCGTAACCATAGAAGGCAATCATCCCGCAGATGCCTAGAAACGACGCGGCCGATAGGTAATCACCGGCAAAGGCGATGCCGTTGACAAACCAGGGGATCTGCCCATGAGCCGCAAAGTATCCCGCAGACGACTTGGCCTTGCCTCCCAGATAGAAGCTCAGCCCCAGCGTAAAGCCCACGAAAGCCAGGAAAATAATGACGGCCAAGACCGACGGTTCATAGATCATGGCTTATCTCCCGTTTCGGGCGTACAGGCCATTCCATAAATTAGCGCCAGCACAAATGCTAGTCCGATCAGTGCAAAGCCCCACAGCACCGCCAGATTGAGCCCGCCGACTACCTGCCATTCGCCCAACTGTGGAGCGAATGCAGTCACCAACACGAAGGCCAAATAGAACAGGCCGTAGAGCAGGAACAACCTCAACCCCAAACGATTATTGCGATTTTGAATAGTCGGTTCTGTCACGCATGAAACCTTAACATTGGTAAAACACTCGACCCGCAGTCACCCGCAAGCGAATTGGTTCGCAGCCGAGTTGCCTGGCAGCCGAACTCGTCCGGCGATCTCGGGCTGCTGATACTCACTATTTGAGGCAGCCGATTGTAGCAGTTCTCAAAACGCCGATGGGGTGCGTTGGGCGTCGCACGCCAGATCGACGGAGAAAAATGTGGCCCGACGCTCCGCCGTCGGTGTCCAGGCTTTAGCCGCCTCAAGCGCACCCGTTGGAGTCCAGGCTTTAGCCGCCCACGCGCAATCGCTGGAGTCCAGGCTTTAGCCGCCCACGCGCAATCGCTGGAGTCCAGGCTTTAGCCGCCCCACGCGCAATCGCTGGAGTCCAGGCTTTAGCCGCCCCACGTCTCTTGAATCGCCTAAAGGCTAGACTCCAACAATTCTCGCAAAACTTTGGCTCATGCCAGGCTAGCTGGCGTAGGGCCGATACTATTTGAGATGTGGAGTGGAAGACGGGCAGGAGTGCGAGGGCTCGTTAATTAAACGGGCAGGAGTGCCCGTTCTACTCAGCAAACGGGCAGGAGTGCCCGTTCTACCTATGAGGCGAAGACTTTGGAGGGTTCGCTAGCTGCAAGACGCTGGCTGTCGCGAGCTTCAATTTCGAATCGCTCGTCCTCCTCGGCTGTAGACCGATGGTCCGCAGCTAACAACAGATAGAGAGCTGGCACGACGAATAGTGTAAAGATCGTTCCAATGGCCATCCCGGCGACGAGCACGATGCCGATACTATTGCGCGCTTCGGCGCCCGGTCCCGCGACAAACACCAACGGAAGGTGTCCAAACACAGTCGCAAAGGAGGTCATCAGAATGGGCCGCAAACGAGTCTGAGCTGCATTGAAAATCGCCAAGCGTTTGGGCTGGCCTTCCTCTTGCAATGAGTTGGCGAATTCGACGATCAGAATCCCGTTCTTGGCCACCAAGCCTACCAGCGTGATCAACCCGACCTGCGAATAAATATTGATGGTGGTCAGCCCCAAGAAGGTCAGCGCCAAGGCACCAGAAATTGCCAAGGGGACCGAGCCCAACAATACGATCAATGGATCGCGAAAGGAATGGAACTGTGCAGCCAGCACCAAGTAGATCATGATCAGCGCAAACCCAAGCGTGACGATCAGAGCCGAACCTTCTTGGCGTATCTGCCGCGATTCGCCGGCGTAGTCCAGGGCGATGGTCGGCCCCATTACTTCGCGCGCAATCGATTCGAGCTTGTTCAGTCCAGCTTCTTTGGTCACCCCAGGGAGGACTCCTGCGAAGATGCGGAACGAACTCTGCTGTTGGAAACGCGTCAAGCTGCGTGGCGCGGTGACCGGTTCGATGGATGCAAAGTTGGCAACTGAGATGAGTTCGCCGGACGGGCTGCGGATTTTCAGATCCATCAACGCCGAGAGCGACTGCCGTTCCTCTTCGGCCAACTGTGGGATGACTTGATACGAACGATTGAAGTAGTTGAAGCGGTTTACGTAACCGCCACCCAACAACACACCCAACTCTTTGGCAACGACGGCCAAATCCATTCCCAAGTCAGCCACCTTCTCGCGATCCACGCTCACCCGTGCCTGGGGTAGATCGATCTTTAAATCGGTGTCGACGAACATGAACATCCCGGCCTGCTGCGCCTGTTGTGCAATCTGGCTAGCCTGTTCGGCCAGACGCACCGGCGGATCATCGCTCTTGATCACCAATTCCACGTCGTACTGACCGGCACCAGGCAGAGGTGGCAACAAAATGGGAAAGGGTTCAACACCGGGGATTTGCGAAGCCAGTGCAAAAACCTCGGGGTACATGGCCGTGGTAGTTCGCGTTCGCTGATCGAAGTCCTTGGTAATGATGCCGCCAAAGCCGGTCCCAGGAGTAACTAGAGCCCACATGTACTCGGATTCAGGTAGGCCCTGTAGTTTGCCAGCCAAGTCCTTGGCCCAGTGCGTGGTCGATTTGAGTGTGGCATTGGGTGCAGCCGACATGAAAACCGCAATCGCACTTTGGTCTTCGACAGGCGCTAGTTCTTTACCACTGAACATGTACAGCGGTGCGCTACACAGAGCGATGAGCACCGTGCAGCCAGCGATCGCCCAGCGCACCTGCAGGGCGCCTCTCAGCATCCATGAATATAGACGTCGGACGGTTTCAAAACGACGATTGACAAAGCGCGTCAGAAAACCTTCCTTGCCGGAGCGATGGAGCATCAGTGAGCTCATCACGGGAGATAGGGTAATAGCTACCACGCCCGAAACCACCACGGCGGCGGCCAACGTAAAAGCGAATTCGCGGAATAGCATGCCGGTCAATCCACCCTGGAAGCCGATCGGCGCGTAGACCACGGCCAGCGTAATCGTCATGGCGATAATCGGACCGACCAATTCGCGGGCACCGACCAGCGCGGCCGCCCTGCGGCTCAATCCCAACTGCACATGCCGTTGAATATTTTCGACCACTACGATGGCATCGTCGACCACTAGCCCCACCGCTAACACGATAGCCAAAATGGTCAGCAAGTTGAGCGAGAACCCCAGTAGCAGCATCAGCATCATCGCCCCTATCAGCGACACGGGCATGGCGACTAGTGGCACGATGGCGGTGCGGATTGAGCCCAAGAAGAGAAACACAACCACGCCCACGATCAACACGGTTTCGACCAAGGTCTTTGAGATCTCGCGTAAGGCATCGCGCATGAACTTGGTCGAATCGAATGCCAGCTCCATCTCAATGTGTTCGGGCAGCGTCGGCCGCAGGCGTTCCATACCCGCAAACAATCCATTGGCCACTTCGATTTCGTTGCTGCCGGGCAGTGGCCAAACGGACATGTAAACGGCCTCGCGGCCTTCGTACATGGCGGTGGCCAGCGGCTCCTCCGAACCCAGCTCGATGGTGGCTACATCCTTGAGTCGGATGATGCCTCCGCTGCTATGCGAAACGATTAGATCCTCGAATTCTGAAACCGATCGCAAGTCGGTGTTGGTCAGCAAATCGATCTGCACCGTGTCGCTACGAATCCGCCCAATAGCAGCTAGATAGTTATTCCGCTGCAGCGCATTGTATACATCGCCGGGCGTCAGATTCAACTCGCTTAATCGATTGGGAGAAATCCAAATGCGCATGGCCGGCATCTGCCCCGCTTCGACTCCCACGCGTTGTACCCCAGCCAAGGTTGAAAGCTGGGGTTGAATGTTGCGATTGAGCCAATCGGTGAGTTTGGAAATGCTGAATTCGTCGGAGGTGAAGCTGATGTAAAACGACGCGTACGGTCGGTCAGCACGCTGCAGTTCAATCACAGGCGGTTCGGCCTCCGCCGGCAGCGTCCGTCGCACCTGCTGCAGCCTAGCATTGACCTCAGCCAATGCCTGAGTGCTGTCGTGATTGAGCTTGAGTCGAATTGTTATTGTGCTCGCTCCAGCCATCGAACTCGATTCGATAAAGTCGACTCCAGCGATGGATGATACGGCCTGCTCAATAGGCGTCGTTAAAAAACCACGCACCGTTTCTGCACTAGCGCCGATGTAGTACGTGGTGATCAGCACAGACGTACTCTCAATCGTCGGATACTGCTGGATGGGCAGTAGCACCATGGCTCGCAGACCGACCAACACGATGGCGATATTGATCACTACGGCCAACACGGGCCGCTTGATGAAAATGTCAGTGATACTACGAGTAATTCCGGGTGTCACGATGGCAACTATTCAATTCGGTGTGATAGGCAGACTACAGGGCGTTGGGAACGATATCTACAACTGGTAGCGGATCGACACCGGCTGGAATATTTTCAGCTACAGCCGGAGAGATGATGTTGACCAACGCGCCTTCCCGCAACTTAAAACTCCCTTCGGCGACCACCCGGCTGCCGACTGCCAGCCCCGACATGATGCTCAGCCAGCCGTCGACCGTTGGGCCAGGGACGACTTGGCGCGAGTGGGCTCTGAGCGCTCCCTCTTTGTCAGGCTCGATGACGTACACGTACGTTTGCATAGGTGCCGAGCGGAGCGCTTCAGCGGGGACTGCCGCCGTTTCCACGCGCTCGCCATACTCGATCAGCACCTTGACCGAGTCGCCTGGTATCAATACTTCTGGCTGACTGGCCACCTTTGCGCGCGCCTTCAAATTGCGACTGCTGGCATCGGCTCGCGAATCCAATGCAATGACCTCGCCGGTCAAACTGTGCGACTGCACTCGCAGTTGGACCGTATCGCCCACGCGGACTGAATCCGATGCAGACTGGGGAATCATGAAGTCAACGTATTCGTAGTCTTCGATCCCTTGCAGAGATGCGATATTAAATCCGCTGGGCAAAAACTGCCCTTCGTGGGTATCGGCCAAGCCAATCTTCGCGCGAAAGGGTGCCTTCAGAGTTTTGCGACTGATGACCGCTTCCAGCTCGTCCACTTGGGCGACGGCTTGTGACAACTGCGCGGTGGCTTCATCCAGTTCGCTGGGGGTCACCGCTCGCGTAGCCGCCGCTTCGCGAATGCGTTTGTGGACCGATTCGGCAATCCGCTGGCGCGCCTTAGCCGCTTCGAGCTGAGCTCGCTCCACGCTGGAGTCCAGCTCCACGAGCACATCCCCCTTGTCGACAATCTGCCCCGGTTGAAAATGGATGGCAGATACCGTTCCCGCAATTTCATTGCTGAGCACTATCGAGCGGGGGGAGAGCACCGTGCCGATCATAGTCGCGCTGGGCCGGAACGAAATCTCCTTAGCCGGTACGGCCATGATCGAGATGGGTTGCTCGGGGGGGGGCGGCATATTCATCGCCCTTTGAATCTCATTGTATTTAAACCAAGCCAACCCACCTATCAGACTCAAAATAACTAGCAAAAGTACGGCGGAGCCCAGCCAAACGGCCCAGTTTTTCATCTACTGTGATCCGGAGTTCGAAGCTTAAAACGGTGCGATAAGTCGCCCTAGAGAATGGGCAAGCCATGTATTGTAATCAACTGCGCCGAAGTCGATACGGTTGCATTCCAGGCCGCCCCGGATTTCTTGCGCAAACCGCCAGAACAGACACCCCCGCATCAAGCCAACGACACACCCTGGCTCTTCTCCCTTTGGGAGAGGTCGAGCCTAAGCGAGGGAGTCTCTGACACACCCTGGCTCTTCTCCCTTTGGGAGAGGTCGAGCCTAAGCGAGGGAGAGGGGACTGCGCAATCCGTATTCACTTGTTAGCGGACAGGGCTATTAGCGGACGGGCCCTTCGATGCCGCCGGTCAATTCCTCACCATCGATGCGCAACGCCTTGTAACCACCGATCGATCTGAAGTAGACGATCAGCAGCAGGTAGCAGACGGCCATGATGGCGGGGACGATGGCTGTCAGTTTGAGGGCCATGCGACTGCCAAACAGCGTGGCTGCCTTGACCGGAGCAGCGTCCACCTTCGCAGTCGTCTTAGCATCCGCCCACCATTGATCGAGCTGCTGCAAGTTGGCATCGCTCTGGCCCGTAGTCTCTAGGACCTCCATATCGCTGGCTAGCTTCTTGCCGTCATCGGTCAACGTGGCGACCTTGCTGCCGTTGAGGCCCTGAGTGGTAAAGCCCAAGAAGTGGTTTTCCTTATCCGCTTTGTAGCGTGCATAGATTTCAGGCGACGTCTGTTCTAGTTTCTCAGACGCAAATTTATCTTGTTTGAAGCCAATACCAGGCCCGCCTAGCAAACCGGCCGAGAGCATGCCGACTCCGCCGACCACTCCCAAGGTAACCGCGCCCCCTTTAGGGAAACGCTCGGAAACCACCGCCAGCATGGTGGGCCAAAAGAAGGTCTTGCCCAGTCCATAGATGGTCAGTGCGACAATAGCCGCAGCCGTCGTGCCCACGCCACCCAGCGTATAGAGCCCGATGGTGGCCAGTATAGCGCTGACGAATAGCAGCCCCAGCGGCGAAATGCGGTGCACGATGGGCCCCGCCACAAAACGCAAAATAAACATCAGCGCCGATGTGTAGACAAACAACCACCGCCCCGTCGTTTCATTCAAGATCGAACCGGTGATACGAGCAATCCACGAATCGGTTCCCAGTTCGACATAACCCACCATGGCGTGGATCAACAGGAGGAACAGCAACAGCGGCGAAACAAACTGCAGCATGATCTGCCCAAACGACAGCCCGCTGGCGCTGGCTTCCGTCGCCGGCATTCTTTGGCCAAAGATCATCAAGCCATACAGCACGACCGGGATCAGAAACAGGCTGATTTGAATCTGCCACGAAACTTTATCCGCCAAGAAAATCGACGCCACGCCGCCGAGAATCAATCCGGCGGGCCAGCCCGCATGCAAGATGTTCAAGTAGTGTGTTTTGTTGTTGGGGTAGAGTTGGGCGACCAGCGGGTTGACTACCGCTTCACATACGCCGTTGCCGATCGCGAACATGAACATGCCGATGAACAGGCACCAGAACGTCAGGTCCTTGCCACCGGCTACGAATACCGCAGGTGCCGCCAGCGTCACCACGGCCGAGAGGAAGTGGACCACGAAAGCAAAAATCAACAGTCGCGCGAAACCAATCTTCTCTGCCAGGAAACTAGAAATAATGATGATGACGCCAAATCCGACGAGGCCTCCACCTGTGATCCCGCCGAGCTCGGTTTGCGTGAAGCCAAATGCCTTGGACCACTCCTCTAGCACGCTGGCACCGCGTACGGAAAAGCCTACTCCCGCCGCTAAGATAGCCATGAAACCAGCCCACAACAGACGACTGGCGTTCGGGGCAATTGCGTAATGGAGGTTGGCAGGGTCGCTGGAATGGCTCATGGGGGAGGGCTCGCGGTCGAGAAGAAAGAGGCTGGGGTTTTTGGGGAAACGCCGCTAGCGTAACTGGACCGCGTGAGAAGTTCAACGCACAGGCGGCATTTATGGAGCTTATTTTGGCAGAAGCCGCCCGATATGGCGCGATTTCAGTCCGCTTAGGCAAGACAGGAGACGCGCCCCGTAGGCTTGTAACGAGCGAAGCGCTGTTACGGCAGACCGCAACACGTGATTACGATGCCGCCTTGCTCTCTCTACCGCGTCTCGCTTTTTACCGTTCAAGCTTTATGCTTCATTTGCCAAACGCAAACCAAATAGAAATACAGAATGTAAGTGTGTCCACACCGGTTCTCGTTAGTTATTGAATGACCGCACTCTGGGCAACGCTAAATACTCTGGGCAACGCTAGACGTTGAACCCAAAGCGATTGCGCTGCCCCTGCCGTAACAGCGCTTCGTTCGTTACGAGCCTACATATTACGCAGACAAAGCGATGGCGCGGTTGATGGTGTCGAGCTTCTCGACGCGGTCGAACTGGTCGGCGATGGCCATGGAGTGGGTGACTAGCAACATGGCGATCTGCTCGTCGCGGCAGCACTGGCGCAGCAGATCGATGATCTTCTGCTGATTGCCGGGATCGATGTTGGCCGTCGGTTCATCCGCCAAGAGCAACTTAGGACGATTGGCCAGCGCGCGAGCTACGGCCACACGCTGCTGTTGGCCGACCGACAAGGCGGCGGGCTTGTAGTGTAAGCGGTCTCCCAAGCCCACTTTTTTCAGCAGCTCAACGGCGTGCTGCAGATCGTGTTTACCACTGGCAAAGGTCATACCCAGCCGCACGTTCTCAAG
>CAKQNH010000148.1 GCA_934255105.1 uncultured Pirellulaceae bacterium | reverse complement strand
GCCACCGACTCCGCGCCACGCTGTCCGTAGCTCAGCTTAGACAACACCGCAGGACCGACGGGTTGTAGCGGCGCGGCGGTTTCAGCGCGCGTCGACTGAGCGGATCCAGCGGCGACAAAGACGACTTCCAGTTCGATACCATGCCGCAGGGCTAAAGCAATCTCCCGATCGCCGTCGATCAAGAAGCGGCCAGCCTGTCGACGAGTGCCTGAATCGCGCAGTCGCAACGCCTGTTTGATCTGCGGATTGTGTACGCTTTCGATCGCGGTACGCTGAGGAGACTTCAAGGGATGTGCGCTTTCTTGGAATTCAAGACGACTGGACTCGACTGGCTGACTGTGCTGTTAGCATCTGCCGGCATATTACTGTGGCATCTAGGGCTTTTCGCTGCAACCGCGAAGCGGTGACAACTAATCCGTGGGTTGACACCTACGGCTACGTGCTGACGTGGCTTCGCCACTAATACGCGTTACCGCAGCCAAAGTTGCGACAGCCATTTTTTTGCCGATGCTTAGCATAGTGGGATTTGTATTGTCGTCTTTTGCTCCTAGGCTGAAGCTTCTTACGTAGCGGAACTCGCCAAGAGTTTCGGCAGACCCCCGGCCGAAAGTCTTGGCGACTTCCGCTACTGCGAGTTAACTGTCTGTCGTTTAATTGGAGTAAGCGTTACAAACGTACGCGTCCCCAGGGGAGCGATAAATGATCAAGTTTTGAGCTGAACAAATGCTGGCAGCAGTACGATGAACCCTAGAGTTGGCGAACTTCTATTCTAGCTTCCCGGAGTCTGCTTGGCATGCTACCTGATCCCAGCGACATCAATCCGTACCTGCAACAAGAAGTCCTTTCCGCTTCGCCACTGCGATTGCGGTGGATGTTGATCCAACGCTCGGTGGAACTATGCGGCATGGTGGATCAACTATGGGCGACCGGGCAAGACGCTATGGGGAGCCAATGGTTGCTGCGCGTTCGAGAAATCCTGGGAGAATTGCTGGATGGCGTGCAAGATGCGGACAATCCGCTGAGCAATTCGATCTCCGATTTCTATCTGTATCTGTTGCAACTTGCTTTCGAAGTAGAGCAGGGACGAGATCGCGACGGGCTGAGCGTGCTGGCTGATCTGCTGGCTATCGAATCCGAGACTTGGCGAATGCTGGTTGAGAAAATGGGTAGTGAATCCATGGCGCAGGGACCAGCAGAGCCGATATATTCAGATATGTGCCAAGCGTACGACTCGCTGCCCGGTGGATTTAGCTTGGAGGTTTAGCGTTGCTCGCCATAGGTGGTCCAAGCTACGTACGCTAAGCCCCCGGATGCCACCATAAAAATGATGTCCATCAGTATGCTCGCATTGCGAAACGGCGCCATATTCGTCAAGCCTGCTAGGCCGAGAACAAGGTCGAGTAGGAATATTAGAAAGACCAAGCTAGCAATTACCAACCCGATCAAACACAATGCTTTCGGCATCAGCCGACCTTTTTGGCTTGAAACAAACGAGCTCACCATAGCGCCTCTGGAAGTATATACTTCACAACAAGATCGCGTGTGATGGAATCTACTCCCATCCGCACAATCCAACGCGGCGATACCAAATAGCGTGGAGGTGTACCGACAATTTTCACGGGAGGCACTCCGACACGGGTGGTAGTATAATCGAAGGATGCTCGTTGTCACCTAGATAGCCCATTTATCCTGCGCTACACTCACAATCTATGGATAAAAATTCGCGGCGGATGGGAAAAATCGTTGCAACCGTTCCATATTGAGGGATTGGCCGAGATAGTCGCAGTTTGGCCACGCCCCGCTCAGCTTTCCATGGAAGTTCCCAATGTCTGATACGGCCCCCAATTCCGCTCTCGCCCCACTGAGTCTGCCCGCCGGGTCGGCGGCAGAGCAACTGCGCAGTCAGATGCCGGTGACCAAGAGGTTTGCTTATTTTGACCATGCCGCAGTGGCTCCGCTGACAGCCCCCGCCGCCGCCGCAATCAGCCAGTACGCCCAGCAAGCGGCCGAGCAGGGTGATCTACCTTGGCCCACGTGGGATGCGGCGCTGTCGCGTTTACGCGAAGTTGCTGCGGAATTTTTGGGGGCGAGCGAAGATGAAGTAGCCCTGGTACCTAACACGACTCATGGAATTGGCTTAGTGGCCGAGGGATTTCCCTGGCAGGCGGGTGACAACGTGGTCATTCCTGAGAATGAATTCCCGTCCAATTCGCTCCCCTGGTCGCGTCTCGCGCGATTGGGCGTGGAACTGCGCCGAGTGGCCGTCGAACCGACCGGTGAATTGGACTTGGGCAAGCTGTCCCAAGCCATCGATGTGCGGACTCGAATTGTTTCGATCAGTTGGGTAGGATTTGTGAGCGGCTATCGCATCGACGTGGGGGAAGTGGCCGAATTGGTCCACAGCCGCGGCGGCTTGCTGATGCTCGACGCGATCCAGGGATTGGGGGCATTTGAGATCGACGTCAACGCGACGGGAGTCGACTTTTTGGCCGCCGATGGGCATAAATGGATGTTAGGGCCCGAAGGTGCGGGGCTGTTCTACGTGCGGAAAAAGCACTTGGATTTACTCGAACCCCTAGGAGTTGGCTGGGGGAGTTTGGCTGCGGATAGCTTTATCCCCGGTTCGGTAGATCTCAAAACCAGCGCCTCTAGGTATGAAGGTGGCGCGGCCAATATGCCCGGCATGATCGGCTTCGCCCAAAGCTTGAGCTTGTTGCAACAGCTTCACCATTCAACCAGCGCTCAGTCTCCCAACCGTTCAGCGCTATCGGAAGCTGTGCTGGCCAATGTAGAGATGATGGCCGATCGTCTGCGTCAGGCCGGTTTCCGCGTCTACCTACCAGAGGAAACGTCGCGACGCAGCGGAATACTTGGAATCTCCTGGCCCGCCAGTGGAAACGCGACGGACAGCTCCGGCGCGGATGACGTTCCAGAAAGCGTGGCGCTAGCCGCGCGCAAGCACTGCATTGCGGCAGGCGTCGTATTAAGCGTGCGCAACGGTAGGTTGCGGGCCGGCACTCACGCCTACAATAATGAACACGATATCCAGCGTTTGGTGAATGCGTTGGTAGACTTCCGAAAAACTTTTGCTGGATAGCATCGATGAAAAACGGCTCGCGCATCGCCGTCTACACGGGTTCGTTCGATCCCGTTACGCTAGGGCACTTAAACGTAATCCAGCGAGCCAGTCGCTTGGTCGACGAATTGGTAGTGGGCGTGGGGATCAACTCCGACAAGAGTTCGCTGTTTTCGCCGGAGGAACGAGTGGATCTGCTGCGGCAAGTGGTCGGACGGTTTGAGAATGTTCGCGTCGAAATGTTCTCTGGCTTGGCCGTCAGCTTTGTACGCTCCTGCGGCACGCGGGTAATGGTCCGCGGCGTCCGGCCGCTGACCGATATCGCCGCCGAATTCACGATGTTGATGGCTAATCGGCAACTGGACAGCGACATCGAAGCGGTATTTTTGATGGCGGACGAAGCCTACGCGCACGTTTCCAGCTCCCTGATCAAGCAGATTGTGCCGCTGAGCAACGACGAGATGTTAGCTCGATTTGTGCCCCCCCAAATCATCCCAGCCCTGCGCGAGAAACTGCCCGGCGAAGTGTGAGTGGCTTGTGTTAGGTTCGGCCGCTCATCCCCAGCCCCTGGGCTGACGAAACGGTGTTAAGCAGGTGAAAATGCATCGTCGCAAGTTTTCTCCCTTCACTCGCAAAGAGCAAGGCAAAAGAATGGCGGCAAAAGAATGGGCGCGGACGCATATTTCCCTGACTCAATTTTTCTGTCTAAATTAGAAGAGCTCTAGGCCACAGCACGCTTTCGAGAAAGAGGGATGTTGATGCAAGAAAACTTGGCAATCGTTCACGGCCACGGGTGGTAAATTGGTTGTTGCTGTGGCAAGTCTATTCATCTTCTATCTTCCAGTTTCTACCAAAATCTGAGTTCTGAGTTTTGTTCACTGCACTAAGTTGGAAACCATCAAACCTTGGAGAATCTCTCTGCTCAGTGGTTAGCGCGGTTTCGCAACGTGCATCCCCGAGCGGCGGCGCGCGACCACGATCCCAAATTTGGCCCGGTCTTCGTCCGCGGTGCGGGTGCCCGACTGTGGGACGCGGATGGAGTTGACTATATCGACTTGACCTGCGGCTACTCGGCGGCCAATTTCGGCCAGTGTTTTCAGCCATTGGTAGAAGCTGCATCCCGCCAGCTAAATCAACTGAGCCATGTAACGGGCGAACCACATGTGGGGCGGATCGTCCTTGGCGAACGCTTGCTGGATGCCTTTAAACTGCCACGGGCTACTTCGCAAGTAATGTTTAATGTGAGCGGCGCGCGCGCCATCGAGACCGCTTGGAAGGCGGCTGTCGCCCATCGACCTGGTAAGATCGTGACTATCGGTCCAGCTTTTCACGGGCGTTCGCTGGCTACGCTGGCGTTGGGACAAACACTCCCGCTCCCCCCTCCCGATCCGTTTGCACAACACGTGCGGTGTGGTCACCCCGAGGAGTACCCGTACTGTGCGGCCTGTCCGCTGAAGTTGCAATATCCCGCCTGCGATCTGCAATGCGTCAGCCAAGTTTTTGAAACGATCTCTACGCATGCGGCAGAAATTTCGGCTGTGCTAGTTGAACCCGCCGTCGGTGCGCGAGGGATGATCGCGCCACCGGACGAGTTCTTTCAGCGGTTGCGGCGCGTCACTCGCGAACAGCAGATCCTGCTGATTGCCGATGAAATCCAAACAGGTTTAGGCCGGTTTGGCCATATGTCGCTAGCCGCCGGGCAAGGCTGGCAACCGGATCTGTTGGTTTTGGGGAAGAGTTTGGCAGGGGGAGTAGTTCCCATCTCAGCCGTGCTCGGGCGGCGCGAAGTGCTAGATGGTTTGCTCGCTGGAACCGAATCGGAAACCTTTGCTGCCTCGCCGCTGGCCACGGCAATTGCTTGCGAAGTGCTGGAGCAACTGCAGACCGGACCTTGGATCAAACAGGGGGCAGAGGCAGGTCGACGGCTGCGGCAGGTAGCCGAAACTTGTTTGGCCCAATGGAAGAAGGTGCCGCTCCAAAGTCTTGGCGACTTCCGCTACGAAGGTCCGACAGTCGAAGGACAGGGGGCATGTTGTGTGATTGAATGCGGAATTGGCGGAGTTGCCGCTGCGCGGCGTTTTGCTGAAGCCTGCGTGCGGCGGCGTTTGCTCCCACAGTTGACGGGCCCCGCAGCGTTGACGCGAGTAGCCCTAGTGCCACCGCTGACGATCAATGCAGAGGAGCTATCCACTACCTGCGAACGATTGCAATCAGCTTTTACCGATTGCGTGAACTTCGAACCCGAGCTTTCCTAGAGCTTGCCGGTCGAGAATATTACGCCCATCAAACACGAAGGCGGGCTGAAGCATACTACTGTAAATGCGTTTGAAGTCGAGTTGTTTGAATTCATCCCACTCGGTCAGTAGCGCGATCGCATGCGCTTCATTGGCAGCTTTGTAGCAATCTCGCACGACGGTGACGTTCTGCTCGATCAACTGCTGATCGACGATCGAAACTTGTCCGCTATTGTCGCGCATCGCGTCCTGGAGATCTAGCAGTATTTGCTCTCGGCTGACGCGTGGATCGTAGATATGTAACATGGCGCGTTCGCGCAACAGGTCGCGGCAAACGTGGATTGCCGCTGATTCCCGCGTGTCGTTGGTGTCCTTTTTGAAGGCCCAGCCCCAAACGCCAATTTTTTTATTGGAGACAGTGTTGAAAAGTGTTTTAACAATTTTCTCACCAAAGCGTCGCTTCTGGTAGTCATTCATGATGACTACTTGTTCCCAATACGCGGCGACCTCTTTCAGTCCAAAGTGTTCGCACAGATAGACTAGGTTGAGAATATCTTTCTGAAAGCAACTGCCGCCAAAACCGACCGATGCCTTGAGGAATTTGGGGCCGATGCGTGAGTCGGTGCCAATCGCGCGAGCTACCTCGTCGACGTCTGCTTCGGTGGCTTCGCACAAGGCGGAGATAGCGTTGATCGACGACACGCGTTGTGCCAAAAATGCATTGGCGGTCAGCTTCGATAACTCGCTACTCCACAGATTTGTCCGCAGGATTTTTTCACGCGGGACCCACCGCGCATAGATGGCCGCCAAGGCGTCGATAGCTTGGGCTGAATCCCCCCCGATCAACACGCGATCGGGTTCGAGCAGATCCTCGATGGCTGTTCCTTCGGCTAGAAACTCAGGATTGCTAAGCACATCGAAGGTAGCACCATTGCTGGTGCTGTTGAGAATGCGTTTGATGGCTTCAGCCGTACGCACGGGTAGCGTCGATTTTTCAACGACAATCTTATGTCCTTCGGAGACCTTAGCAATCTGCCGCGCACACTTCTCAATGAACTCTAGATTGGCTGCTCGACCGGCCCCCATGCCGTAGGTCTTGGTGGGCGTGTTGACCGAGATGAAAATCATGTCCGCCTCGGCGATAGCTTCATCTACGCGAGTCGAAAAGGTCAAGTTGCGACCGCGCGCTTCGGCGACGATTTCATGCAAACCCGGTTCATAGATGGGCAGCACATTCGAATTCCAAGCGCGAATACGAGCTTCGTTGAGATCGACCACATGCACAGAAATGTCAGGGCATTGTTTGGCAATCATCGCCATTGTGGGGCCGCCGACGTATCCCGCACCAAGACAACATATTTTCATAAGAGTACTTTGATTCCAAAGGTTGAATGAGTGAGCGTTATGAGTCTAAATTAACCGTTCGTGGACATGCGCTGGCACCATGCCAACTGGCCTCGTATGCACCAGGTTCTACGAGCTAGTCATCGCCGCATGTCCGCCGATCGCCCGCAGCCTCCGAACGAGTCAAGCTCGCTAGGGTCGCGAAAAATTGTGGAGTATCACAAGGCACCGTTGCCCATGCTACCAAAATGCACTGTCATGCTGAGCGGAGGGTTCCATCGGCCAAACTACGCTTGAAATTCTCATAGGTTAGACGGATACCTTCCTGCAGCGCAGTACGGGGCTGCCAACCGGTCGCTCGCAGGCGACTGATGTCCGTCAGTTTGCGGGGCGTACCGTCTGGTTTGCTCGGATCGGTTCGGATCTCCCCCTGGAATCCGACCACCGCGGCGACGACTTGAGCTAGCTCCATGATGCTCTGATCATCACCGGTACCAACGTTAATCCAATCGGGAGGATCTTCCAACGTCAACAAGTGTATCAGGGCGTCGGCCAAATCATCGACGTAGAGAAATTCGCGGCGCGGCGTCCCCGTTCCCCAAATGGTCACTTCGCCCTGTTTGGCCATGTGGGCATCGTGCAGTCGACGGATCAAGGCTGGCAGCACATGGCTATGCTGTGGATGATAGTTATCGCCTGGGCCATACAAATTGGTAGGCATCGCCGAATGAAAACAGACTTGGTATTGTCGGCGATAGTATTGGCAGAGCTTCAGGCCACAGATTTTGGCTAAGGCGTAGGCTTCGTTAGTCGGCTCTAGTGGACCGCTCAACAACTGGTTTTCCGAAATCGGCTGCGGGGCTAGGCGAGGATAGATACAAGTACTGCCGAGGAACAGAAACCGCTGCACACCATGCTCGTAGGCGGCACAAATCGTAGCCAGTTCGGCGTTGAGATTCTCCACCAAAAATTCGACGGGGAAGGAGCTATTGGCTTGAATGCCGCCCACTCGCGCCGCTGCAAAAATCACTGCTTGTGGACGCTCTTCACGGAATAACTTGGAGACTGCCGAGCGGTCTTGCAAATCTAGCTCGTCGCGGTTGCGGACAATAATGCGACAATTCGATTCGCGTTGCAGTCGGCGGAGCAGGGCGGAACCAACCATACCGCGATGACCGGCGATAAAAATAGATTCGTACACGAGATTGACTGTGAAAGAGTTGTGGAGAGTGAAAAGGGGATTTGAGTATAGTTTAAAAAGACCGTTTTGTTTCTTTGGTAGATTTAGCTCGCATTTCAAACTCTCACCCTCCGCCGTTGAGAAATCTGCCAAAGTGGATTCCACAGTTTTCCGTAGCGGAAGGCGCCAAGACTTTCCGCCTGCCTGCACTGACGCTCCAGAGTCTTGGCGACTTCGGCTATAACAGGCTTAATGGCGTTTCCCCCTCTCCCCGAGTAGAGGTCGAGAGGGTGTAGACAGGGATATCAGCCAGACTAGATCGGGTCGGCTTGGCAATCTTCGATCGACACCGAAACGCCTTGATCCATAAAGCGAACTGAGACCTGCAGACGCACGTCTTTTTCTCGCCGCACAATGACCCCTTCGTAACCGGCAAAGGGACCACTGCGGACGCGGACTCGCTGCCCCGGCTCGAGGCGACTCTCTGGTGAGAGCGGTGCGGAAGTATTGATCAGACCGCGAATTTGCTGCAAGTCGGCAACCAACTCCTCCGGCACGGGAACAGGCAGGAAGCGGCTGACCGCGCCCGTGCAAACCGTCCGGTAGCGTACGTCCTCGTCACCGCAGACGAAGACGTAATTGCCAAATAGCGGTTCGTAACTGGTGCGCAAGCGGCCATTGGGCGAGCGGTAGCGACGTTCGATCAGCGGCGCATAAAATGGGATGTCAAGTCTGATCAGTTCGCGTGCTAATTTTTTTTCTTGACGCGCCATGGTGTACATGGCCCACCACGGTTGACTCAAGGCAACAGGACTGACCAATAAGTCCTCGGGATGAATATCGGCTTCACGTTTTAGAATTGGCATGAA
>CAKQNH010000147.1 GCA_934255105.1 uncultured Pirellulaceae bacterium | reverse complement strand
AGAGGGCACAGCAGACTTCCCGCGCTGGGCTCGCAGAGCCTCAATCCTCTGCAGTTGTTCGGCGGTCAGCAGAGCTTCCATCTCCGCTTGCTCAGTTTGCCGAATGGCATCGATCTGCTGCTGGAGCGGCTGCAGTTGAGACTCGACCCGCGCGCGGATCTCGTAGATAGCTGCCCGCTGCTGATCGTCGACCACTGTGCCATAATAGCTTGGCAGACGCCCCGCAGTGCCTCGACGCTTGCTGGACGTTTTGGCGGTAGACGCAGTCGTCATGCCGTCGCCAGCCGTCGGCTTGCCAGCCATCGACTTGCCAGCCATCGACTTGCCGGTCGTCGACTTACCGGCGGCTGATTTGCCAGTCGCGGCGGCCACTGCGGGGGCATTAGCAGCCTTGTCCGCGGCGGCCTTTTCAGCAGCGGCCTTTTCAGCAGCGGGCTTGTCCGCAGTGGCCGCCTGCGTTTGGGCGTCAGCGGTTGCCGCTGCGGGAGCGTCAGTCGGCGGTTCGCCAGCCAGCAGCGACGATGGCGTCAGCCACCCCGCAGTGAGCGACACCAACACCAACGGCAGCCAGTGGGCTCCCAATTGGACAAACCCCCGCACACAATTCTCGCGAAATAGATTCTTTGTAAACATCTCTTCGACTCCCAACTAAAAGTGATCTTGATGAAACCCAACCCGAGACGCTCCGAGCCGCTTAACACGGACTGATGAGAAGCTGGCACGCGTTGGTGAACACTTAAATAGACGAAAAAGAGGGCTGTTGCCTTACGCGCAATCTGGAAATTTTGTGAAAATATTCCGGATGAGAGCTGGCTGGGGTTAGCTAGCTTTGCTGGCATCTCTGCTATGCTTGAGGAGGACTTGCAAATTGCAAATATCCAATTGCAAATTGCGAGGAAAGTGCGGGGCGGTAGCTTGGGTGGCTCCGACCCAAACAATTGCAAATTGGGACGAAGGCGCGGGGCGGGACGAAGGCGCGGGGCCATAGCAGGTCTGCCAGCCATGGGGGCGAAGCCGCGGGGCCATAGCAGGTCTGTCAGCCATGGCGATGAGCTGCCAAGGCCAATGGAGCGAACGCTGCGCTCGCTAAGGGTACCACGAGCGACGCCACACCGATGAAATAGGCCACGAAAGGAATAGGTAGTGGAGGTGTCGAATTTGCAAGCAACCAAACCGTGGAAGCGACATAGATCAACCACACGCCAAGCACGATGTCAAAATACGACTTGCTCAAGTATCCGGACCGGATGGCTACTACTAACGCGGCCAAGCTTGCCGCTATCACTGCAACGGGCAGCATGTAGCCATAGCACGTCCACAGCAATACCCATGGCCAATCGTGAGTCGCATCCCAGGCGAAGATGCTAACATGCGCTATAATCGCGAGCGAACCAGCCAGGACCACTCGTGGGTAGCGCGACATCCAGAGCGCTTGCGCGAACAGCAGCGTGGTACTGCTCAAGAATATGAAGAGCAGGTCTAGCAGCCCCACCACCCACCACACAGGCGGCACGTTACCAACTATCCCCTGAATTGCATGGAAGTCGCTCAGCCAGTATCCGTACTCGCCAGACAATAGGGCGAACAAACCTGCAAATAGCGCCACCAAAAAACAGCCACACAGCGACCAACCAAAGACGACTAAAACTTTGATACCGATCAACTGATCACAGCGCATCGGTCGTGTGGCGTCGAATGGTGACAATCGCGTAAGACCTTGCTTGTGAGTCATACCCAGCGTGCTGTCGGCAGCTAGCAGTTGAAACACTACAGGTGCCACGACCAGCGCTCCCAGCCACGCGCGTGGTGCAAACTCCCACTGCACATTGATGCATAGAAAGGCGAATAACGCCGTGGGAAAAATCAGGCAGGCAGCAAGTAGCAACGGTGCGGAGCGGCGTACTTCATACCAAATCTGCGCGCCACTTCGGCTGCGAAAAGAAAGCGTATGACCCTCTTTCGCGACACGTTTTACAACCTCTACCGGCGCACCCGATCGCGCCGACGTTGAGTTCACCGCGCTAGCGGACGTAGGCGATAGTCGGCTGTCGAAAATAGATGACAGGAGCGTTTCCCCATGTCGTTGCAGATCGACCGACTTGATGGCTACCCCAATCGCCGCACTGCCAACCGTGGCCAATCCCAAATACTCGTACCAACTCAAATCAAAATAGCCCGTCTTGCCGATAGACAACAGAATGGGATCGGGGTCATTGAGCCAATAGTCCCTCAATAGCAGCCAGCCCATCGTTGCTGAAAGTGCCCCGATCGTCCCCGTGATCCGTCCGTCAATGCGTGTTGGCACCCAGGCACCGGCAATCAACAGGCAAGTGCTACAGGCGATAATCGCAGAGGGGCCGACCAGTGGAAGTACAAGACCAGTCATAAGGAATGCAGTTACCGCGCAGCCCATGTAAAACACCAGCGACCCAAACAGCGAAAAACCGATTGGAACTATTACTAACTGGCTTGTCGCAATCGTCCGAGTGAAACCCAGTCGGTAGGTAAAGCCAAGCTGTCGGCTATCGAATTCGCTCGTCCATGAAGCTGAGAATAACGCCGAAAAACCGATCAGGAATACCAGAATGCCTCGCGAGACTTGTATCGCCGCATCATCCGCTGTAGCAATTGCCACTGACAACAAGATGAGCAACGCCCCGGCAATTGCCATGCGACACAGCAATTCCAAGCGACTGATGCGCCATTGTTCCCACAGTTGAGCGCACAGTACCGTGGGAGAGAGGCCAACAACCTCCTTCCGTTCAACACCCATCTATCAACTCGACTTTCTCGCGCGCGCGATAAAAATCTCTTGTAGGGATGCCGTGCGAGTTTGAGTTACCTCACCACCAAGCTCGCGTAAGCTGTGCAAGGCTTCATTCTCGCCCCCGTCGCATACCACCTTCCAATACTTACCGCCCCCGCTGGCGGACAGTATTTGACCTGACTGCGGGATGGCGTCGATGGCACTTGCGAAATTCACGCTGAGCAATCGATGTTGTTGGCGGATATCATCCAGGCTGCCGTGCAGTACCAGTTTCCCGCTGTCAATCATGAACAGATAGTCGGACATCAACTCGACTTCGTCCAATAGATGCGACGAGAAAATTGCCGTGCGACCAGCATCGGCTACCGTGCGCACAATTGCACTCAGGATATCCTTGCGGACCACGGCATCGAGCCCCGTGGAGGGTTCGTCGAGCAACAACAGCTCGGGGTGATGAGCGACCGCTACGATCAGGCCAGCTTGGGCACGCATTCCCTTAGAGAGGTGCTTAACTTTTTTCGATGGCTCCAAACCGAATTCTTTTACGAGTTGCTGAGCGTAGGCTGAGTCCCAGTTCGGATAATAAGCCCTGGTATAGCTCAATAGTTCGCCGATCCGCATCCATTCTGGGAGCTCGCGTTCCTCGGACAGATAGCCGATCTTGCTCAGCACCTCGACCGGATGTTTGACTGGGTCTCTGCCAAAAACTCGCACGGTCCCCTGCTTCGCTTTGAGGAGCCCCAGCAGGTGCTTCATGAGTGTGGTCTTGCCTGCTCCATTGGCACCAACTAGGCCATAAACAGAGCCAGGTTGCATATTGAAACTGATCTGGTCAAGCACTAAAGACTTGCCGAAGTGCCGCGACAGTTGGTGTACTTCAATCACGTTGTCAGACATCGCGTTGTTCCTTTGGCCAGGATTTATCAAGCACCGCTTGTCGTTTGCACAGTAGATCCAACAAGTCTTCGTAGCTAAAATTCAGTTGTTTGGCTTCGGCCAGTAGTGAATCGGCCCGCTCCGTCAGCAACCGACGCTGCTCGCTTCTTTTCAATGGCGAGGCCAGCTCGGCCACGTAGGTCCCCGCCCCTTGCCGTTTGGTCACCAGCCCCTCCGCCTCGAGCGCGTCGTAGGCTTTGGCGACTGTGTTGGGGGTGATCGACAACTGCTCCGCGAGCGTGCGAATAGGTGGCAGTTCATCGCCGACGGCCAATTGCCCAGCAGCAATCAAATAGCGAATTTGATTGATAACCTGGCGGTAGATCGGTACGCCATCGCGGACTGACAATTCAATATGCAACACCCACCTCGTATAATGTACAACTGTATCACTACAGTACCACAATAGGGCCAGCGCTGTCAAGAGGGGCCGGCAGCGACTCACTCTGTCCTCAAAACTTGATACCGCAGCCACAGAATCTGTTACAAATTAGTTAAAGCATCAATCGAATACTCGTCTACGCAGTCCGAGAGAAACAATCATGCGCAAGCTGGTTCCATCGTTGAGATACAGTTCGATCTGGCCTGCCGTGAGCATGTTGTCGTTGTTGCTGGTCGTGTGGATAGGCTCACCTGGCCGAGCAGTCGAGGATGCCGATCCCGACAGTGCTTTGCCTCAAGCCAAGCAACTGATGCAAGATGGAAATTTCGCGGATGCCTCAGAGCTGTTCCGCTCGGTCATCAAAAATACCGCTGCGGGAGACACACAAGTTGTCGAGTCGCTCGAAGCGCTGCAGCAATGCCGGCAGAAACTCAAGCTGGAGGGTTCGCTAGACAGCGACCTCGCTTCTGCTCTGACTGCTCACCCCGACTCGTACCGCGTGCTGGCCATCGCGGCCAAACAGATGCTTTATGCTAGACATTGGCCAATACAAAATCGCTTCAACTACCTGGCCAAATGGCCAACGTAGTCGACGCGCAACAAGCCGGCTTTACTCGTACGCTGCTGGAAGACTTGCAAGCCGTTCCATCGGGCGAATTGGTCGAAGTTGAATTGCTGGTGGAGAGCAAAAACGACTACGAGTATCTACTGATCGAGGACCCCAAGGGGGCGGGACTGGAGACAGTAGAAACACAGAGCGGCTATTTTTATAGTTCCGGACTGAGCATCTATCGCGAGCTGCGCGATCGGCATGTCGGCTTGTGCATTCGTTGGCTTCCACGCGGCAGCTACTCGATCCGCTATCAACTTCGCAGCGAGGCACCCGGCACGTTTACCGCGCTACCAAGAGTCATCCAAGGCATGTATGCACCGGAGCTGCGTGGTAACAGTGCAGACTATGATTTGAAAGTGGTCGAATGATCGTAGCGCTTTGTCCAACTCAAAAATAGGGCGCGGGTCTAAGCAGATGACAGCGCCTACTTGGTCAACAGCAGGGCGGCATCCATGTGGAAATCGGGGAGTGTCAAACTCACCCGTTGCCCGTTCACCGAGATGCTGGGAAGCTGACTGCGCTCGCCACTGACTGGATTGATGCGGACGACATCATAATCACCTGCGGGGAGTTTAAGCGACAATTCGACGGGGGCGTGTGGAGCGTGCAGTTGTTTTATTGCAGCCTGGTCCAGTTTTTTCGGTAGCTTGCGATGGACATACACCAGATAAGCCTCATCGGCTTTTCCTAAGCATGAACAGCTCAGGTCTTGGCTGGTCTTAACCATGTCGGACGACTGCGGTGCGATGTGTGGTAGTGGCAAGCCATCGAGCAGTTGCTTGAGGCTCCCCAGTTGCTGACGAAGTGCCCGACTGCCTCCTCCGGGAGAACGGTAGTCGCTGAGGGTCCCCGCTGGGTGCGCTGCACTGAACGAATAGTCGAGATTGTTATACAGAGCCCCGCCGGCCAACATGAAGTCCCATCCCTCGGTGCGATAGATAAAATCTTGCGACCCACGAAATCCCGTTTCGTTTTCACCAATTGGCTTGTTCAAATGCCAGTTCTCCGCCACAACCACGGGGGGATGACAATAATGGAAATTGAACAAAGAGACGGCCGGATGAGGATCGTCGACGCGCTGGCTGCCATTGGCGATGTTGAGTGAGATCAGTTTCTGACATCCCACTTCGCGCTGTGTGGCAACTACTGCATCAATGATTCGTCGTTGCCATTGGTCTGTCACGCCACCGAAATACGGCTCGTTGCAGATTTCAAAATAGATATTGTCGAATTCAACCAATTCACGTACCAATTTCTGCGCTAGAGCGATTTGTATCTCCAGCAAATCTGTGTGTTTGGTCGTGTATACTTCCAGCGATTCGCAGTTACCAATCCCATTGACGTTGTTCTGAGCATTCATAGGGTTGATCGTCCACAGTCCTGGATTATACATCGGGCAGAACAGTGTTAACTCGAGCACAATCTCATGGCGTGACGCCTCGGCCGCGATGTCATGCAGTCGACTGAAGTAGCTCTCGTCCCAGCGGGTCAAATCCCACTTCGGTGTGCCGTTGGCAGTGGTTTCAGCGGCGCGTGCCCAAGGCGCCAAGTAATCTTGGTCCTGCGGCGCAAGCGTATTTTCCGTGATATTGAAAGCCGACGAATTTTCGCGATAGGCACCGCTGAATACGCGCGAGTGATTTAAACCGTGCGCAGCCAGTTCAGCTAAATAGATTCGGTAGTCCATCGACTTATTGAGCAGCAGCCCATAGTGTTCGGCCGACGTCACCAACAGGGTCGGTTGGCCGCGAAACAGGAAATAACGCGGATTGTCGGGGTGCAGCGAGAAGGCGACTGGGGCCGCCGCGGGCTCTGCAGCATACGAAGTATGTTCACACACAACCGATTCGAAACACGATACCATCGCCAGCACGACCAACCATTGAGTTCGCATAACAATTGCCCTAGTCCTAAAGAACATCACTTACTGAACCGTATCGAGCCTACAAACGCCGTAACAATACGGCCCAATCTTGCGTGGAGTCGGTTGGTGGCTGGCCAAGGTTTACTGTGGCACCGCCGCTCACGCGCTCAACACTCCCCGCTTGCAACTCGCCACCGGAGCGTGGACTGTACCACTTCACGGTAAACTCGCCGCTAGCTGCACTCAGATCCAGTTGCGTACTGCCACCCTCGGGAAGGTAGACAGCGTACGTGTCGTTTTGTTTTGCCAAGCAGTATCTACTGTTGCTGCGACTCTGGTTGCCGACGAGTGCATCAGCGTTTTGCATGTCCCAGAACGGAACATGGTTGCGCGAGAAAAACTCGAGCGCATAGCGGCAAAAGTCCCAACTCTTGTCGCGACTGCGAAAGTCCTGACAAAGCAGATCGTTTTCAGGAAGGGAGTAGCCAAAGTAGTATTCCACACCCGCGCCGCCTGCCATCAGTTGGCCCCACAGCGTTTGCTTGCGAATGTTGTGCATGGTGTAGGGTGTCGAACTGACATCGCCTGTGCGCGCGTTCTCGGTCTTCCTCGCTTTTTCAACTGCGATTCCGTCGCTACCCTTGTAGCCAATGTCTGGGGGAACGCCGAGCCCCGCTGGGTTTTGCTCATCGTGTGCGACGACCCAGGCTCTGCCAGCTTTGTCCGATTCCTCGATCCATTTCAGTGTTCGTTGATGGCTTTGGTCCCAACGATTCTGCAACGACAGCCCAGTCAGTTGGGAGCCATCGCCAAGCAGCGGTGTGTATCTCTGGTCTTGCTCGTTGGGGAACGTGTGTAGAACAATGGGATGCTGGTAGGGGTCGATGTGCACCAGATAGTCCACCATCGCGCGGACCTCATCGCTGCTTTGTGTATTCTCTTCGCCAGTGTTCCAATTCAATGCTAGTGCATGCCCGAAGCGAGCGATCAATTCGCGGCAATAGAGCTTCCGCTCGATTCCAAGCTTACCGCCGTCGAGCGACTCCGGCACCCGTCCCTCCTTTGCTCCATGGCCACTTCGATTGTCATCTATTTCGGTCTCCTGCAACTTAAAATGCAAGTACAAACCCATCTGCGTTGCATGGTCGAACACAACGCCCCACTGGTCCAGCTTTGAACAGTCGTAATGCAGCTTGTCGTCACGCTCAACGAACGGCCAAACATTGTCGCCATCGCCCCCCGCGTTGTAGGTCAGGAAAGAGAACGAATTGAGCCCCTTGCCTGCCAAATAGTTTAGCGCGCCGATCAGCCCTTTGCCTTTTTCCCCTTTCCAGCTTGGGTCACCGCTCTTCCAGTCGGCCACATGCGGTGCCCATGTTTTCAACGGTACAGCTTGCGGCTTACCTGCGACCGTATTGTCAAAGTCGACATAGCCCAGCAATGTTTCTGGGGAATCGGTGCCCGCTTTGAGAAAGAACTTCTTCGAACCAGCAAATTGTAGATGGTGCTTACCAACGTATTGCAGCCGTCCTTGTGCACGAAAGTCGCGGCCCGCTTTGTCGCTTGGGTCAACTTCGAACGAACCACCAGCGCCATCAAACGGAGCGACAGCTTCGCCACCGCCATCGAGGGCCGCAGCGACTCCGCGCTTGAATGAGACAACGTAGTTCCACCGTCCAGGTTCGTCGGGCGACAAGTGTGCCCGCCATTTGGTTCCGGAGCTAGCTGACGACTCAACCGCGTGGCCATCGGCAGCGAAGTAGCCAGGCACAGTGTAGCGCGGCGCTCCACTCGCATGCGTGAATGTCACCTTCATCGCCAGATCGATAAATGGATTGGGCGACGTATCCAGCTCGCTAGCGAACGGGCCATCCAGCGTAAGCGTGATCTTGTGCCACTGTTTCAGTTCGCCCGAGACCTCGACCGAACCGTCACCATTTTTATCGCGAGACTTATCTTCGGCGAAGGTAGCCGAGACAACGAGCAGCAGCGTCAAGCACAACGCAAGTGGGAGCGCATGTAGGACTGTCCTGAACATTACTAAGCCTCGATTCAATTAGGAGTCTGTTGCGAAGTTTTCGATGAAACAAAATGGTTAAGCATCTGACAGCGGAGAACGCCCTCGGTCGAACCAGTCTAACGC
>CAKQNH010000146.1 GCA_934255105.1 uncultured Pirellulaceae bacterium | reverse complement strand
GTGCAAACTGTCTCATTTGGTTGCTCTCGCTGGTTGAAAATGCGGCGAACGAACAGCAATCTATCTCAACTAAATGGGCAGGGTAGTTCGTCCATCGGGCTGAGACGCTTCGATCCGTACGCGTTGTGTGGATAGCAATGAACCGCGCCTGCTGTGAGCCAGTTTAACGTAGCGCAGGTGGGCTTGGCAAGCTTGTGCATGCAAACATAAGTCACCCTGCCTGAGCAACGCTTCCGGTCAGTTCTTCGGTTTTTGAAAGAACCTGGGAGGCTGGGGCAACTCTAGGGTTTCTTAACGCGGGGCTTCTTTACTTTTGGCGCAGGCTTAGCGGGAGGAGTTAAGCCATCGGTGGGTTGGTACCACAAGCGATAGGGATCATCCAACCGCCGCATCTCGGCAAGCAGCAGAGCTTCCATCTCTCCGAGCTTGTCTGCAAAACGTGGATCGCTGGCCAGATTGGTTTGCTCGGCTTCGGGGGGCACTCCGGTCAGGGCAATCACGCTTGGAGCGTGATGCTCGGCCAAGTATTCGTGCGGATTTTCCACCAAATTGAACAACTGCTTTTCTCGGACGACGCCTTCTAGCACATCGTACTCGATTAGCTTCCAATCCCTCTGTCGGACACTCCGCATGCCAGGCTTAGTCCCACCGCTATAGGTGCCATACGTTACGTCGCGAATAATTGCTTTTTCGCCATCGAGTACGCTCTTGAAACTAATCCCTTCGTTGCTGTCGGGGGCTTCAATTCCAGCCAAATCGCATAGCGTCGCGAGGGTGTCCAGCAGGTAGATGTTTCCGGTCGCTCGTGAACCGGGTTTGACGCCGGGACCTTTGACGATGTAGGGGACGCGCCAGGTGTGTTCGTAAAGATTCTGCTTTCCTTGCAAGCCATGGCGACCGACCGCGATACCATGGTCGGAGGTATAAACGATGTAGGTGTTGTCGATCTCTCCCGTGGCAGCGAGTTTATCTAAGACGCGGCCGATCTGGATGTCGATGTTTTCGCTGCACGCATTGTAGCGCCCTATTTCGTTGCGGATCGTTCGTGGATCACGCTTATCCCACACTCCGCTCACGGCAACTTCATCGCGCAGACCTGGATGACCATCGGGGAACGGATGGGCGGGTAGGTAGTTGGAAGGTAGCGGAGGTTGTTTTTCATTGGCGGGCGGCAGTGAGTGTTCGTCGGTATGATTCACGGCCCCGTATTTGGCAAGTAGCTCAGGCGTACCGTCTCGAATATCGTGCGGATGAGAGAACCCAAAGTAGATTAAAAACGGTTTCGTGTCGCGAGTAGCCTCGCGGTCATCCAAGTAATTGAGCACCTGCTGGGCATGCCATGCACTTCCAGTTTCGTCGGTTCCACCACGCTTGCTTGCGTCGTGGCGTACGCTGAACAGTTTGTTAGCTGCCTCGTAGCTGTTGCCGTCCTTGCAAGTTCGCATGGTGGCATAGCCAGCCCGGTTGAAGACGGCCGGCAAAGTGTTTTGTTCTAGATCGGGTGGGCACTGCCTGTCGCCACCTGGGCTTATCGGGAGATGCCAAACGGTTCGTCCGCTCATGATCATGTAGCGCGAGGCTAGGCAGACGGCCCCCTGAAACGCTCCCATGTGATAAGCACTATCGAACACCATCCCTTCGGCGGCCAGCTTGTCGAGCACTGGAGTTTGCAGCGATGTCTGTGGATTGTAGACCGACAAGTCCATCGGCGACTGATCGTCGGCAATGATGAACAGGATATTTGGCCTGGGTGGCTCCGCCGCTTGCGTGTTGACAGGTGGCGATAGTAGTAGAGTCGCGAGCAGTAAGATCGCAAGTTTCATAGCCTATGCTTTCAGTCGTGTGAACAATACTTTTTTGCAGTGAGCAAATGAGCGCCGTTCGTTAGAGATCGAATCGCTAGTCCAGAATCGATTCGACGACAGCACCAGCCATTCTAACAAAGGAACCGGTGTAGTGGGCGGTGAGAAACGGGCCGAGGCCACGGCACGTTGCTGAATACTGCGTCTCTTCGTTAGGTTGGTTCAGCTCTACGCGTTATCACACAAGGGGTCGGGGACACAGCACGTTGTTGAGTGGTTGGTAGCTACCCACCGAGAAGCTGTGTCTCCAGGTTGCTTATCTCATTCAGGAACGCTTGCTTACCTGTGTTTCATGTCGATGTCATCTTGAATGATTTCCGAGACAGTGTTCTTGCATCTTGGGTCAGACCAGAACGGCGGATCGGCTTCATTACCACGTGGGCACGGGGCCACAGCATTTTGCTGGCGATCTACGGGACACGGCCCATTGTCGGGGGGACGTGTTTTGCGAAATTTTGTGGACGGAGACGCCTACTGACGTGCTGTGTCCGAAGTGGCTGGTGCGCATTTAATTGCTAGTGGTGATCGCTGCAGCGACAAGGGCTTTCTCAATATGTCAGTCGAATCCTACGTCGAACTACTCGACCGGACAGATTGGCACGCGGGGCTTGGCACGCGGGGCCTTGGCACGCGGGGCCTTGGCACGCGGGGCCACAGCACCTTGTTGGCGGGCACGCGGCTTGGCACGCGGGGCCACGGCACGCGGGGCCACAGCACCTTGTTGGTTGAAAACGAAGCCACGTATTGGCGTGCAGTGTCCCCAGCGGGCCCTGTGTCCCCCGTGGCCTCCCCCGTGGCCTCCTCCGTGGCCCTCACTGGCTTGCAGTCGCTCTGAGTTTAGCTGCGCAATTGGCGGCGCGACCGACGATCCAAATTTTGACAGGAAGATCAGTGAGACCCGCGAATGAGCTCGCTGCTGTCGACATAAGGGTTGAGTCACCCTCTAGTCGGGGACGCGGCACGATATGAGGCACCCTCTGTCGGGGACATGGCTAGTCGGGGACACGGCTAGTCGGGGACACCGGCTAGTCGGGGACACTGCACGAAACGGCTAGTCGGGGACACTGCACGTAAACCGCGGACGCGGGGCCACCGCGGACGCGGGGCCACAGCACTTTGTTGGCACCAGACGCTGGGCCACAGCACCTTGTTGGAGAAACTATTTTTGAATATTTGGTGGATGGCGCGTAAGAATTTCAGCTTCCGTTCGTCTATATAGATAGGCCCTAATCGGGCTGAGCGCTGAACGGCCGACTGAAAGTCAGTCAAGCGACTGAAGTCGCGGCCCCCATGAGAGCGCGCTAGTAGCTGGCTATTACCCGACAGCGGAGTATTCACCATGGCTCGATTAAATCGCTACGAGCTTCTCGATCCAGAAGCAATCGACACTGTGCATGTCTACAATCGCGTCGTGCGGCGCTGCCTGTTGTTTGGCGACGATCCAGTAACTGGTAAAAACTACGATCACCGCAAGGGTTGGATCGAGGACCTGATCGCCTTGCAGGCGAAGTACTTCGCGATAGATCTACTTGGATATTCGATCATGTCCAACCATTTTCATCAAATCCTTCGTTCGCGGCCAGACGTCGCGGCGACCTGGGAGGCGGCCGAGGTGGCTCGTCACTGGCTGCTGCTCTGCCCGAAACGTAAGGGGCGCGATGGACAAGCGCTAGAGCCCAAGCAAAACGAGATCAACTCGATTTGCAATGACCTTCCAAAATTGAAACAGATCCGCCGTCGACTGAGCGATATTTCGTGGTGGATGCGTCTGTTGTGCCAGAAGATCGCTCAACGAGCCAACCGTGAAGACGAAATTCCAGGTAAGTTTTGGGAGTCTAGATTTCAGAGCGTGAAGATTCTCGACGAAACCGGGCTGCTCGCCTGCGCAGCCTATGTCGACCTCAATCCGATACGAGCGGCGCTAGCGGAATTGCTCGAAGAGAGCGACTACACCTCCGCCCAGCGCCGCATCTCCGCCCTGTTGCTCGAGCAGCGGCAGGCTGCAGCCACACCGAATGACCAGCAGAGCCCGACTGCTGCGGAGCGTCCAGATCGATTCCTGTCTCCGCTGACGATCGACGAACTGCGCGATGAGATCGGTGTGCATTTGAATACCAGTGGCGATCGATGCAGCGACAAGGGCTTTCTCAACATGTCAGTCCAGTCGTACATCGAGCTGCTCGACTGGACTGCTCGGTGCATTGCTCCCGGCAAGCGCGGCACCACGCCCGCCGCAGCGCCTGCCGTGCTGGAGCGTCTGGGAATTGAACCGGCAGCCTGGTGCGAACTGGTCGAGAACTTCGGCGAACTATTTCACTTGGTAGCGGGGCGTCCAACCATCGTCGACGCCGCTCGTAGCCTGGACCGGCAAAGTCGCTTCCATGCCACACCTCGTCTCCGCGAACTATTCGATAGCTAGCCAGCTTCGATCGCCAGCCAGTCTTCTGGCTCATCTTCGCAAGCTCCACTCTCTAGCGCAATTCGCTAGGCACACTGTGCCGAGCCCTCCTCGACGCGTACTGTGAATTCTCTCTTGCGCTGCTTACGGGCTACACCTAGCCGATAACCTCTTCACCCAGCCATCTCGCCGCCATCTGAGAGGCTTCGATCTCTTTGCCAACCGCTGACGAGTGTCTATCCCCCCACAATAAAGTGCTGTGGCCCTTGGGCCGACAACGTGACGTTGCGTTGGGAGGCTAACAATTCCTTTACAGTTAAGTGTGGAGATGCTGCGGTAAAATCCGCAGCTTCCGATCGAATCTCCGGTCAACTGGAAAGAAAACTTCGGGCCGCGAATTCGCGGCTATATTCACCCACCGCAAACGGGTGATTACGTTTTCTGGATGGCCGCAGACGATTATGCCGAGTTGTGGCTGAGTCCATCCGAAGAGCCATCGAACAAGACTCGCATTGTCGAGATGAAGCGTTGGACACCATCACGGGTCTGGGACAAGTATCCCGAGCAGCGATCGAAGCCGATTCGTTTGGAAGCAGGCAAACGCTACTACGTCGAAGCCTTGCAAATGGAAGCGACGGTCGATGACTGTCTGGCTGTCGGCTGGCAACTGCCCGATGGCACAATGGAGCGTCCGATCCCCGGCATGCGACTATCGTCAGCCAACAACGCACAATGAATTACCAGTGCAGTCCAGCAGAAGAGATCGAAGCCGTGCGAATGGTTCGTTGGTCCCAGCGGAGCGTTGCATAGTTCGAGAGTTCCAACTACAACAGAACCTAGTCGTGCGGCGGATGAGTAACTGCAGAGGCATAATCCGAGCTCCATACGACGTCGCAGTGAGAGGGAAGCGGTTCTCGCCTAAAACCATGAACACCCCCTCTCTTCCAACTTTGCTTCATTGCGAAAAACCTCCCCACGGATGAGCGCAGCAAGACGTCAAGAAGCCATCATCCGTCGCTGCGGAAAACCGCCGAACATTCCTGTTGTCGTTGAACCAAGACATGAAAACAATTCAAATGAAACCAATTCGACTGCACCGCTTGTATGCGACCGCGCTATTGGCCGCTCTCGTGCTGTTCACTCCACCGAATCCTCTGACCGCACAGGAGCCGACGGCAAAAGCGGCGACCGCCGCAGAGAAGAAGCGGGAAAACATGGAATTCCGCGCGGCCATCTGCGCGCACCATATCAGCTCCGGACTGTGGGTCGTGGGGCGGGAGTACCACCGCACTGCGGAGGAAGTCATCGCGCAGGATATTGCCCCGTTTGCATATTTCGGCTGGCAACCCGATTTCAAATACCACGTCGACAAAGAACGCAAGATCGTGACGGTGACGGCTCCGGGCGCTCCGCCCCGCAGCGCGCGATACACGGGTGATCAAGGGAGCACGATTCTGCCACGCGGCGAAGAAAATGTTTTCTTCAAACCCGTCAAAGTGCCCCGCAATATCCCCGATGCTTCCACACAGGACTGGCCCATGGGCGAGGTCGGAGCGACGTCGCCTGTTCCCACTGGCGTCGACTCCAAGGCGGTGGCCGCTGCGCTCGATTGGGCAATGGCTCAGGAAGAACAGAATACCCGCGCCTTTGTCGTCGCCTACGATGGCAAGATCATCGGCGAACGTTACGCCCCCGGTTGGACAAAAGACACGCCGCAGATCAGTTGGTCACAGGGCAAAAGCATCACCGCCACGCTGATCGCCATCCTCGTGCAGCGCGGCCTCCTCGAACTTGACCAGCCGGCGCCAATCAAGGAGTGGCAAGGAGACTCGCGGCGCGAGATCCGGATCCGCGATCTGCTTCATATGAGCAGCGGTCTGGAGTTCGGCAATCTTGGATTCGGGGGTGATCAGTTGACGGCTGAAAACCAACATATGCGGGTTTACTTCGACTCCCTCAACGTGTTCGAGCACGTCATCAAAGCACCTGCGAAGGTTCCTCCTGGAACTCGGAATTCCTATCTCAACTGCGACCCCTTGAGTCTCGGAAAAATCATTCGCGATACGGTCGAGGCTCAGGGTGGAGACTACCTCACCTTTCCGCAGCGGGCCTTGTTCGACAAGATCGGCGCACGCAGTCCGGTTTTGGAAACCGACCCCTGGGGAAACTTCATCCTGTCGGGCTACGACTACGTGTCTGCCCACGACTGGGTCCGCTTCGGATTGCTCTATCTCCAGGATGGTGTCTGGCGGGGAGAGCGGATTCTGCCCGAAGGCTGGATCGATTTCGTTACCACACCGGCACCAGCCGACGAGAAGCTGAACTACGGCGGAATGTTCTGGCTCAACCGGGCGCCGCGGATGGATCAAGTTCCTGAGGACACGTACTGGCCGGCTGGATTCATGGGGCAGGTGACGATGATCATTCCCTCCCGCAAGCTAGTCGTCGTGCGGATGGGGCCCAGCTCCAAAAATGTCTATCCCTACATGAACGAAACGATCGGCCGCATCCTCCAAGCGATCCCGTAAATCCGGTGCAGGATTGGGTGACCACAGTTGCTTCACTTTGAGTTCCTCAGTTTTGCGGACCCTTCCTTGATCATTATTGTCCGCCGTTTTTTAGGTTGGATTGGGTCTCTATCGCGTCGTGTATGACCGACGATGGGACTAGCTTCGAAAGTTTGCCGCCCGATGCGTCAAAACAAACGCCGATGTACATCCCAACTAAAACGCAGCTCTCCGAGTCGTCAATGCACGAGAAAGCAGGTCCACCACTTGTACCTTGCGCAATTGCGGGGAATGCATAGACAATCGGCTCTGTCCCCCATTGGTTGTTACGAGGAAGAGCGAGCCAGAGTGTTCAACGACGAAGCCAGTTGCAAAATTGTCAGATTCAGGCTTGGCTCCGGGCGAATGCAGGCAAACCGCGCGGTCCCATCTTTCAAGGACAGTGTCTTCACCACGAGACGATAGCGGTGCCAACGCAGCGATAAGCAGGCAAATATTGAGAATCTTCAGACGCACATTTCTTCAGTCGGATAACGTTATTAGATCGGGGACACGCCGGGTACTGGGGATTTCCCTGGCGTTTTCTTATGTGAGTATTAAGAGCTCGATTTCAATAGGCGAGAGCCTTGCCCGCTATACGCCAATCTGCCACGGCGTGAAATTCGCCGCTTTCTGGATCGACAGAGATGGAATGGGCATCGCCGTGATGGCTGCTGGGACTGCGAGGTGCCATGGTGTGTCCTCGCTGTTTCAAATCCTCAACGGTGGCGGGGCTAATAATCCCAGCGTGAGTTTCGAACTGTAGGTGGTCGGGAAACCATTGATGATGAATTCGCTCGGCGCGCATGGCTTCGGGTAGACCCATTTCGAATTCGACGATGTTCAGGATCATCTGCAGCGAAGTATTGATGATCGTCCGCCCGCCTGGGCTTCCCGTAACCAACACGGCACGACCGTCGCGGGAAACGATGCATGGGGACTGTGAACTGAGCATCCGTTTTCCGGGGGCGATGCGGTTCGGTTTCGTGCCGATATTTCCCGTAATGTCAGTGTGGTCAGGGAACCAATTAAAATCACCCATGGTGTTATTTAAGAGGAAGCCGGCATCCTTGACCACGATTCTCGATCCCCACCCGCGTTGAAGGGTCGTCGTGTTGGAAACAGCGAGGCCGTCCTTGTCGATTACCGAAAAATGGGTGGTCGAAGGCGATTCATATTTGAGATCGATTTCCGGGGCGAGGCTGGCGCTGGGGGTTGCCTTGTCGAGCTCAATTTTGCGTGCCATTGCCTGCGCGTACTCTTGGCTGAGCATTCGCGATGGGTTATCGATAAAAGCTGAATCGCCTAGATAGCGCGCCCGATCGCAGAAGACTCGCTTCATCGTTTCGGCGATGAGATGCAGGTTGTCTGCAGAATACCGCTGCCTCTTCCTCAGATCAAAATTCTCTAATACGTTTAGCATTGCCACGACACAGGTACCGCCGGAACTTGGCAGTGGAGGACCGTAGATGTCGTGACCGCGAAATGTCCCATGAATGGCGGGGCGAATAACTGAGTGGTAATCGCCAAGATCTTCTTCGGTAATCAATCCTCCGGCACTTTTCATTTCCTCAACCAAAAGGCGGGCCGTCTCGCCACGATAAAATCCATCGGTGCCCAGTTCGGCAATCCGCCGCAGAGTTTTCGCCAAATCCGGCAGCACCATTTTGTCCCCAACACTCCATTCGGCCGTCGGTTCACCAGGCTTGGAATAGACTCGAACGAGTTCCTGCAAATGCTTGCTTTCTTTGGTCACGCGGTCAGCCAGGATGCCGTTGGCTGATTTGACTTTTGCGGCGTCGAGTGCATAGCCCGACTCGGCCAATTTAACAGCGGGCATGACAAGCTGTTTCCATTTCAGCTTGCCGTATTTTTCGTGGGCAGTGAACATCCCGTGGACGGTTCCC
>CAKQNH010000145.1 GCA_934255105.1 uncultured Pirellulaceae bacterium | reverse complement strand
CCGCTATGGATCAGCTTCTATTGGCATCGTGGACTCAAACGCCTGCTGGGAGGCGTCGGTGGCAGCCTGCTGCTGCTTTCAGGGTTGCTGTTGCTGGAAGGCGCTGAAGCGTTCGGAGATCACCTGCGTAGCATGTACGGCTTGTGGCTGCCGCGGATGGAGGGCTTGGTAGGCGTGTGGGGTCCGGGGCGTTTTCAAGCAGATTTCCGATTGCCGGTGTTAGTGGCCTTTATCCTTCTGGCGGTCTCATTTGTGTTTTGGCCGCCCCGCAAGAATTTGGGCACCCTGATCTGTGGCACCGCCGCCATCATGCTGGCCGCTCAATTCTGGCATGGCAATGGCGGCGGGCTATTCATGGCTTGGTTCCTGCCGTTTGTGCTGCTGACCATCTTCCGCCCCAACCTGGATGATCGCATTGCCACGCAAGTCGTGCGTGGTCGCAGCGCGGCGCCCGCCGCCCCAGCAGCACAATAGCCTTCCGCGGCGACCGGCTAAAATCGGCATTCTGGTCGGTTCCCCAATTAACGCCGCGCTGGGCATGGGGTTGCTGGTGTGGACCTTGCGCAAGCGTGCGCCCGCTACCAAAGTGAACGCAGCACAATAGCGATGATAAACAGTAGAACTAATCCACAGCGACCACACAGTTCGGCCACTTTCGCCTGCGAAATACTTGTGCAGGCGTTTTGAGATCTGGACCCCAATTCGAGCTGAGCGCGGTGCTGTAGCACTGCGGATGGCTGCGTAGATGGTCGCAGCCCACGGCAAGCTGTGCTAGGGTAGTCGGGGTGGCGCATTATCACGGGTAGTCCTCGGCTGAAATGACAAGCAAGTAGGCGCTGGCGTAGCCCGAACTTCGGCTAGAAGCGGCTGACGGCACAGAGCGGAGCTTTCAAGCGATCCGCATGGCAGAGAGATTTTGTGTCGATCTTATTGACTCGCAATATGCACGCGGCGTGCCAAGTGCCCCAGATGCCTGTTTCGCGTGCTGCCCACGACCCCAATAGTGATAAAGAGCGAGCCATCTGCCAGCCGAGCTCCTAACTTGGGCTAACGTGGATAGGCTGTGAATTTAGTTGAGCGTCAATCCGCCGAGCCAGCGGAAACGCAACTTGGCGCAAGGCCTTGTCGATTTGGACTGGCCATCATAAAATATCGCTGTGCTCTACCTGAGCAGCAGTTCTAATCTAACTGAGCAGCATTAGCACATTTTCATTGGTCAACGACCGTGAACTACAACTCACTTTTCGTTCGAAAAACTTGCGCCGACCAGGCGATTGTCTGGATCATGTTGGTATTGCTGACCCTGCCCAGCGTCGGGATTACGATTGCGGCCTCACAGTCGCTATCGGGGAGTCAGCGACCCGCAGGAACTGAAGAGATCGAAGAGCGTGCCTCTTGTAATGCGCAGCGACGCATCCAGGTCGATCGCGCTATTGTTCAGATCGCTAGTTTGGGTCAAGTGGCCGCCTCTGCTCCAAGCAAGCCAACGGGGCTGCAAGTGCGACCTAGCATAGCTGGTCACCGTCTTTTCAATGGGTTTCTTGCCCCCATGCGCTGCTGATCCCACCATCGATGGGTTTTAGCTTTCTACTTGCTCGTGCGATTGTCTAGCTGGATGTAAATCCTGACCGGCATCGCCCTTCATAATTACTCGTGGATTCTGCTGGCCCCTCCCGAAGCGACTCACGTCTCGACGCCGACGGCGTGAGGCGGTTCAAGCTGGGAGTCAACGGCGACGGCGACGAATTCACGGTTCAACTTCAGTAATAAGCCATACGTCGATGCCTCAACAAACTTCCGTATTCTCTCCTACCACCATGGGCCGCGATTTATTAGCGGGATTGGTGGTGTTTCTAGTCGCCCTGCCTTTGTGCTTGGGCATTGCTCTGGCCTCCGGTGCCAATCTTTTTTCAGGCTTGCTCTCTGGAATCGTCGGTGGGTTAGTGGTTGCAACCCTTAGCGGATCCCACACCAGCGTCAGCGGGCCTGCCGCAGGTCTAGCCGCGATTGTGGCGGCTCAGATCATCGCACTGGGTTCGTTCGAGGCTTTCCTCATGGCTGTCGTCATAGCCGGTTTGATTCAAATCGGCTTTGGCGTTGCGAAGGCTGGGGCACTGTCTGCCTTTTTTCCTTCGAGCGTGATAAAGGGCTTACTGGCTGCGATCGGAATCATGTTGATTTTGAAACAGATCCCGCACATTTTCGGGCACGATACCGATCCTGAAGGTGAGATGTCTTTTCATCAGCCCGACCATGAAAACACATTCTCTGAACTCCTGAATCTAGCGCAGGGTGAAACGCATTCAGGAGCGATGGTCGTTGGGCTGGTCTCCGTTGCTTTGCTGCTGGTGTGGGACCGCGTAGCATTTCTCAAACGCAGCATTGTTCCTGCGCCACTCATCGTGGTCATGCTGGGAGTGGTCCTAGCGGCCGTAATGAACTCCTGGGGGGCTGGCTGGAATATCGAATCCAGTCACCTAGTGCAAATTCCAGTCGCCGAAAATATGTCTGAGTTTTTGGGCTTTTTGACCCTCCCCGATTTCTCTCAAATACTGAACCCAGCCATCTATTTAGCGGCGATCACCATCGCCATAGTGGCATCTCTAGAAACGCTATTGAATCTGGAGGCGGTCGACAAGCTCGACTCGCAGAAGCGCAGTTCTCCCCCCAGTCGCGAGTTGATTGCCCAAGGCTGTGGAAATTTCATCTGCGGGTTGATCGGTGGTCTACCCGTCACCTCAGTGGTGATTCGCGGTTCGGTTAACGTGGCCGCAGGGGCTAAGACCAAGCTCTCGGCAATCGTCCACGGTGGCTTGATATTACTCAGCGTGGCACTGCTGCCACACTATATGAATATGATCCCACTGGCGGCACTGGCGGCGATCCTACTAGTCACAGGGTTCAAATTGGCCAGCCCCAAGCTCTTCGCGCAGATGTGGCGAGAGGGGCTGTATCAATTCCTACCGTTTATCGCCACTGTAGTAGCGATCATTTTTACCGATCTACTGATCGGGATCATGATCGGTTTAGGAGTCAGTATCCTGTTCATACTCAACAGCAACCTGCGGCGTCCCATTCGTCGCATCGTAGAAACTCGATTGGCTGGTGAAGTGACGCATATCGAATTGGCCAATCAAGTCATCTTCCTCAACCGCGCCGCCGTGGGACGCGTGCTAAATGATGCCAAACGGGGCAGCAATTATGTAATTGACGCGACCGAATCAGACTACATCGACCCAGATGTATTGAGTCTAATTCGCGACTTCAAAGACAACATCGCACCCGCGCGAGGCATCGCAGTGAATTTGAGAGGCTTCAAAGCGAAATACCACCTGGTGGACGAAGTCCAATTCGCGGATTATTCGACTCGCGAGCTGCAGGAGCAAATGTCGGCCGATCAAGTCATCGAGATATTGCAGGCGGGCAATCAGCGTTTCAGAGACGGCAAGCGAATCAATCGCGACCTGGGCCGACAGGTGGGCGCAACGGCAGCCGGCCAGAATCCGCTGGCAGCCATACTCAGTTGCATTGATTCGCGAGTCCCCACGGAGTTGGTTTTCGATCTAGGCGTGGGGGACATCTTCAGTGTTCGCGTGGCAGGAAATGTCATCGGCACAAAGTCTTTAGGGAGCCTGGAGTACGCCGTCGGCGTGGCGGGGGTGAAACTAGTTGCCGTCATGGGGCACACGCGGTGCGGAGCCGTGACTTCATCGGTCCAGTTGGTCGCGGGTGGGCAAACGGCACAGTTGGCGACGGGCTGCCAACACCTGCAAGCCATCGTGGATGAAATCTCCCGGAGCATACCCAGTATATCCAATGACCGACTACAGACGCTTTCGACCGAGGAGCGCGAGCTATTGTGCGACGCGGTGGCAACTCGCAATGTACTGCACACCAGGAACCTGATCCTCGCCCGCAGCCATATCATTCGGGCTGCTGTCGAAGCGGGGCAAGTCCAAGTCGTGGGGGCCTTGTACGACGTGAAAAGTGGGGGGATCGAGTTTCTCGATATGAACCAAGTTCCACTAGCAGCAGACATGCAAATCGTTTAGAAAAGGCTTACTGGTTTAACTCCGGCTCGAGGGATCGATCCACTAGATGCTCGAGCCGCGTTTTGGTTTGCTTGTCCTGATGTTTCTCTGACAGAAAACGCAGCCGCGGAACCGGGCTGAGTTTCTAGCGTGAGGGGAGTAGCAAGGGGGTGGCCTGATCGCACGATATCCTCCCAAGACTGTTTATTACTTTCGGTAGTAATTCGAAATTTGAGTATCACTTGAGTTTAGCACTGGTTGTCTTACTGCCGTTCCTTGGAGCGATTTTGCCCGCGTTGATGATTCGCTCGGGGCGGAATGCGTGCGCGATTTCGGCAGGGGCAGTTAATGTTCTGGCATTGGCCTTGTTACTGACCAAAGCGCCGGCGGTCTTGCGCAATGAGCCGGTGCGGGTCGGTTGGCCATGGATCGAGACATTGGGGCTGAACATTCAGCTTCATGTCGACGGCTTGGGCTTGCTCTTTGGCGGGATGATTCTGGGCATTGGGTTGCTGGTAATCATCTATGCTCGGTTCTACTTGTACAGCCACGATCCGATGGGCAATTTCTATACCTACTTGCTGTTGTTTCAAGGCGCAATGGTAGGAGTGGTGCTTTCGAACAACGTCTTGCTGTTGTTGGTGTTTTGGGAGCTTACCAGCCTTGCGTCGTTTTTATTGATCGGCTTTTGGGGGCATACTGCGGCCGGTCGGCAAGGGGCCAGAATGGCCTTGACGGTCACGGGCCTCGGTGGACTGTCACTAATCGGCGGCATGCTGTTGCTAGCGCGGATTTCTGGCAGCTACGAAGTAACGGAAATTCTGGCCAGTGGTGATTTGATTCGGCAGTCAGAGTTGTATCCGGTCGCGCTGGGATTGATTTTACTCGGCTGCTTTACGAAAAGTGCTCAGTTTCCGTTTCATTTTTGGTTGCCTCACGCGATGTCGGCTCCCACTCCAGTTTCTTCTTATTTGCACTCGGCGACGATGGTCAAAGCGGGTGTGTTTCTGCTCGCTAGGTTTTGGCCGGTTTTGTCGGGGACCGACTATTGGTTTTACTGTGTCTCGACCATTGGTCTGGTCACGATGCTGATCGGAGCCGTATTGGCACTCTACAAAGATGACTTGAAGGCGGTCCTGGCTTATTCAACGGTGAGCCACCTAGGCCTGATGACGATGTTGTTGGGTTTTAGCTCGGAGCTGGCTGTAGTGGCCTGCATGTTCCACATCATCAACCATGCGACGTTCAAAGCGGCCTTGTTCATGAACGCTGGCAGCATCGATCATTCGGTGGGGACTCGCGACTTATCCCGCTTGGGCGGGCTTCGTCGGTTAATGCCTGGCACAGCTAGCCTGGGAATACTCGCCGCGTTGTCGATGGCGGGTCTACCTCCCATGAACGGCTTCCTATCGAAGGAGATGATGCTGGAAGAAGCAGCTCATACGACATGGTTCGGTTCGACTTGGTTGATCCCGGGTTCAGTGATGCTGGCAGCCATTTTTTCGTTTGCTTATTCAATGCGCTATGCCATCTACATCTACTTCGGTAAAGTTAGGAATGATTATCCCAAGCCACCTTATGATCCAGGTTTAGGCCTCTGGTTCTCTCCCGCGACATTGGTTGTCCTTGGACTTCTAATAGGACTGTTTCCGGAAACGTTTGTTGGTAGCTTGGTGCGGGTTGCCGCCGCGTCCGTGATCGGCCATGCTCCCGAAAGCGAGTTCCATCTAGCGATCTGGCATGGTTGGACCCCTGCCGTGTGGATGTCGATGGCTATCGTCGCCATTGGAGCGACGTGGTTACTGAGTTACGCGGTGACTCGCCGAGTGTGGAACTATCTGCCGATTCCCGAGGCCAAGTGGTTGTTCGATCAGTGCGTGGAGGGGTTGGCGTGGGTATCCCAAGGCGTGACGCAAAGACTGCACAACGGTTCGTTGCAACGCTATGTGGGGTCGATCATCGCGACAGCTCTAGTGCTTGGAGGTGTCTTTTTTTGGCGGCACTCGGCAGACATACAACCCGCCAATCTCGGCTTGGCTCCGTTTCATTGGATTGGAGTCGTCGGATTTATTCTGATTGTGGCTCCCAGCCTCTTTGTTGTCGTGCGTCGAGAGAGCCGGCTGGTCGTGCTGATTGTGGTCAACTTACTGGGTTTGATGACGTCGCTCGTTTTTGTTTACTTTTCCGCTCCCGACTTGGCGTTAACGCAGATTTCGGTGGAAGTGGTTACGTTGATTCTGATGTTGCTGGCGCTCTATTTTCTTCCCAAGCTTGGCCGTGAGCAGCGGCCTGCAATTCAGCGGTGTGGCCACGCGATGCTAGCCACCACCGCGGGCTTGGCGGTCGGTGCTATGAGTTGGCTAATGATGTCGAGCAATCCGGACAATACGCTGCCGGATTTCTACTGGTACAACGCAGTCCCCGGCAGCGGTGGACACAACGTCGTGAATGTGATTCTGGTCGATTTCCGCGGCTTTGACACCTTTGGGGAAATCATGGTGCTGGGGATCGCAGCGTTGATTATCTTTGCGATTCTCCAAGGGAGCATACATGGCCCGTTGCGAGAGCGACTGCAGATATGGCGGTCAGGCGAGCAATACTCTCCAACGCGTCATCCGCTGATGATGGTCGTGGTGACGCGTTTGATGTTACCCTTCGCCCTGATGGTGGCGGCCTTTATTATGTTGCGAGGGCACAATGCCCCTGGGGGCGGCTTCATTGCCGCACTAGTCGTTTCCATTGCGTTGGTGATGCAATATATGGCAAGCGGTTTTGGGTGGGCTGAGCGTCAACTGCGCTTTGATTATCACGCCTTGATTGGTGGTGGGGCGTTGATTGCTGCGGCTACCGGCATTTCGGCAATGCTTGTGGGGAGCCCCTTTCTGAAAAGTGGCTTTGATCACTTTTATATCCCAGTCATAGGTGATTTCGAGTTATCCAGCGCTATGGCTTTCGACTTGGGTGTCTTCTTGACGGTCGTGGGCGGAGTCATGTTGGCCTTGGCACAGTTTTCCAAGCTAGGTGATCTGTCGCGCGATAAAGAGGATCTCTCGCGCGATACAGAGCTTGGCGATGTGGCCATCGATTGTGAGCTGGGCCAAGCCGTTGAGAGCGCAGCGGATTGGGTGTCGAAATCGAAACTCGACAAATAGTTTTCATATTGAGAAAGGGAGGCTCACCTTGGAGTGGTTAATCGCGATTGCGATCAGTGTCATAACAGCCGTAGGTGTCTATCTGGTCCTAGCGCGTCGGACGTTTCCGGTGGTGATGGGGCTAACGATGCTCACGTATGCGACGAACTTATTTTTGTTCTCATCCGGGCGATTGGCTGTGAACCAGCCGGATATTGTGACGGATCCACACGCACTTCACGCCGACCCGGTGCCGCAAGCACTGGTCTTGACGGCGATTGTGATCTCATTTGGCATGACGGCTTTGATACTTGTGCTGGCGGTGCGGGGCTACTTTGAAAGCGGTGGAGATGAGATTGATTTATTGGGTCCAGAGGAAGATGTTGCCAGAGGTCGGACATGAGTCATTGGCTGATTTTCCCGATACTCTTGCCAGCCATCGTTGCGCCGCTGCTGGCTTTGGCCGTGCGCAATGACTTGGTGCTAGCCCGCGTTTTTTCCGTTGGCTCGATGGTGTTACTTGTCGTGCTGGGTATGTTCCAATTGGGCATGGCCTGCGACGGTGAGATCCGTACCTACGAGCTGGGTGGATGGCCGTCCCCGTTTGGTATCGTATTGGTTTTGGATCGATTGTCGGCGCTGATGTTGCTCTTGGGTGCCATACTCGGTTTATTTGTCTTGCTGTACGCCATCAATGGAGTTGACAAGCGTGGCGCACACTTCCATTCCCTGTTTCAATTTCAGATGATGGGAATTAACGGTGCGTTTCTGACAGGTGACTTGTTTAACTTGTTCGTGTTCTTCGAAATTTTGCTAATCGCTTCTTATGGTTTGATGATCCATGCTGGCGGGTCGGCGAGGATACGAGCGGGTCTTCAGTATGTCGTGGTGAACCTAGTCGGTTCGTCGCTGTTTCTGATGGCATTGGGAATGATTTATTCGGCCACGGGAACGCTCAATATGGCCGAATTTGCGAGGAAGATTCCGCTGATTGCACCGGAGCAACAGGCAGTTCTATATACGGGCACCGTTTTACTGTTCGTGGTCTTTGGCATCAAATCTGCGCTCGTACCTCTCCAATTTTGGTTGCCGGGGACCTATGCGAATACCTCCGGCGCGGTGGCAGCACTATTTGCTATTTTGTCGAAGGTAGGAGCCTATTCCATCATGCGTGTCTTCCTGTTGGCATTCGGCGAGTCGGCGGGTGAGATGGCTTTCTTCATTGGCGATTGGTTGATCCCTGCAGCGGCAGCAACGCTAATATTGGGAATGCTGGGCGTAGTGGCCTCGCGAAGTTTGGCACAGCAGGCGAGTTTCGCGGCCTTGGCATCGATGGGCACTTTGTTTCTGGCGGTTGGTACATTTACGGTGCAAGCCCAAACGGCTGGAATGTACTACATGCTGCATTCGACGCTGGCACTTGCAACATTGTTCTTGTTGATCGATGCGGTTGTGGTCCGAAGAACCGGTCTGGGTGACGCCCTGGTCCCCGCCCCCAAATTCAAGAATCTTGGTTTAATAGCCAGCATGTATTTTGTGGCTGCCATAGCGATTCTCGGACTTCCACCAC
>CAKQNH010000144.1 GCA_934255105.1 uncultured Pirellulaceae bacterium | reverse complement strand
TAGAAGGGCTGTTGCGCCGCACGGTAAGTCTCCGCCCGTGGAACTCTTTCCGCTGCTCAGCTATTGCCGAAAAGCTACGACAAGTCGCAGCACTCCAAGGTTGCTCTCGCGCCAAGCGGGGGCGATCTCTTTAAACAAGCTGGCAATCGTGCTGAGCAGTCTGGCCTGAGGCCGATAGGCTGCGCTAAGGCTCCACGGACAAGGGTCCGCTGCTTCTTGAGAAGTGGGGTATAGAACGGGCAGGAGTGCCCGTTCCACATTTCTAAACGGGCAGGAGTGCCCGCTCTACCTAGCAAACGGGCAAGAGTGCGGAAGGTATAGCTACCCCGCTAGGTTGGGAAGCTTTTTGCCTTGGAGCTGATACACATAGCGCAGGACTTCTGCCACCGCCGCGTACTGCTCGACTGGAATGGGCTGGCCAATCTCGACGTTCTTAAACAGAGCTTGGGCAAGCGGCTTGCGTTCCACGATGGGCACCCCAGCCTCCAAGGCGACTTTACGAATGCGAGCGGCGACATGGCCGGCGCCTTTGGCGACGATTACCGGCGCGGCCATCTTGGTGGGATCGAACTTGATGGCTATTGCCAATTCGGTGGGGTTGGTGATGACCACATCGGCACCCGGCACATCACTCTGCATGCGATTCATCACCAACTGCCGCTGTATCTGTCGTCGGCGCGCGGCGATATGGGGATCACCGTTCATAGACTTCATTTCCTCACGCACCTCTTCGTCGGTCATCTTCAGGTCTTGCTCCATCTTCCACCACTGAAATCCGTAGTCCAGCACGGCCAGCAGCAGCAACACCACAGCAGTGCGAATGCACATGTCAATAGTCGTGTCCCAAACCAATAGGCCAATCTCACCCACGCTCAGCGTTTGAGCTTGCATGATCATATCCCACCGTCCCCACACTCCCAGCGTAATGACCAGGGCGACTAGAGCGATCTTCAAAAGACCAAAGCCGAGCCGAGCCAAGTTGGGCAAATCGAACAAACGCTTCACACCGGCCAGCGGACTGATGCGCTTCCAGTCCATCGTGATTTTATCGGGCAGGAATAGAAAGCCGATTTGGAACCAATTGTTGATTAAGACGATGCCGCACACGGTCAACATCACCGGCAAGAGAGCTTGCAGGCACTCCAGCACGCTCGCAGCCACCAACCCGGAGGCGGCGCGAGGATCCGCATCCCAATAGCGGACCTGGGTGAAGCCAGCCTTCATAATCGTGGCAACCGTCTGCGCGATCTGCGGCCCAAACCAGCGCAGAGCTAGCACGGCTAAAAGCAGCACCAGCGCCGAGCCCATGTCTTGGCTGCGCGCAACCTGCCCCTTCTCGCGCGCCTGTTGGCGGCGGTGTGGAGTCGCGTCGTGCTTCTTATCACCACCTTCGGACATTTTATTTCGCTATCTATGCAGTGAACCAACAATAACTAATAGTCAGGCTCGTTAAACCGCGTGCCCAACGGGCCGCGCGCTGGTGCGATCAGACGCGTGGGGTGGTGCCCACGCGGTTTAACGAATGACCATGCTAGGGTATTCCCGTGGCGATGCGCTGGCAGGTGGCGACCCACACAACCAACTCGTGTTGGAATACCCAAGTCACGCTGCCCAGCGACATGAATAACAGCGTCAGCAACGCCAACGCATTAATATTGAAGCCGATAGCCAACACGTTCAACTGCGGCAGCGTGCGCGCCAGTAGTCCAGTGAAAAGATTCGACAGTAGCAGGGCGGTGGCCAAAGGCGCGGCGGCGCGAATGCCGATCTCAAACGTGTGTTTGGTTATCATCACAATCTCTTCCAACCAACTCTCTTCGAAGAGCACGCTGCCTGCCGGGTAGCGCTGATAGCTGTCCAGACAGCACTCCAACAACTGTCGATGCCCGCCGACCAGCAGCAGTATCGCCATCGCCAGCCAGCCCAGCATGTTCGAGATGACCGGCATCTCTTCATTGGAAGTTGGGTCGGCCGAGGTCGCCAGGTCAAAACCTGCCAAGTGACCGATCGACTGACCGGCGATCTGCAGGCAGGCTATGGCTAGCAGGATGACGCTGCCCAACAGAAGTCCCAACAGAATCTCACAAGCGATGGCCAGCGAGATGTGGATCAGATCACTAGGCATGGGCACTGCGGTGTCGAAGGCCAGCGGTGTCAGCAGCGCCGACATGCCCAGAGCAACCAACGCGCGAATTCGCATGGGGACTGCCGAAGAGCTCGTGGGTGGGGACATCATCAAAGGTGGACTGATGCGCGCCAGCACACTGATGAAAACCCACAGCGGTTGACTTAGTAAACCGAGCAGAGCGTCTCCCGTGCCCATTATTTGCTGACCACCATGGGGATGGCAGTATACGTTTTGGTGGTGTAATCGATCATCCGATCAGCGATCCATGGTAGACAGAAGACCAACGCTAGCACCATCGCGATAATCTTAGGGACGGCATTGAGAGTCTGGTCTTGAATCTGTGTCACGGCCTGCATCAAGCTGATGATCAACCCTACCAGCATGCCCATCACTAACAGAGGTGCTGCGATGAGCATGGCGGTCAGTACGGCCGCGCGTACCAGTTCGACAGCATCAGCAGGATTCATGGGACATCTCCAAAGTTCGAATAATGACTAGTCCAGGCTAACCATAGGTACCGAAGCTCTCGAGCAACATACCAACTATCAAATGCCAACCATCGATTAGCACAAATAACAGCAGCTTAAACGGCAGCGAGATCATGGCAGGAGGGAGCATCATCATCCCCATGGAGATCGTGACGCTAGCGACCACCAAGTCGATCAGCAAGAACGGTAGGAAGATCTGGAAGCCAATCAGAAAAGCGGTCTTCAGTTCGCTCAACATGTAAGCCGGCAACAGCACTTGCAGGGGCACTTCTTCATACCCGGCCGGCAGTGGGCTATCGGGTTGATAATAGCTGTAGAACAGATAGATATCGTCTTCGTTGTCGGCCCAGTCGATCTGGCGACTCATGAAATCGCGCACGGGTTGGATTCCCCGATTCCAAGCCTGTTCGATACTCATCGTCGAACCTTCTGCCGTGTACGGAGCAATGGCCTCGTCGTAGACTCGCGTCCACACTGGGGCCATGATGAACAGGGTCATAAACAGCGATATCGACGTGATGACTTGGCTGGGAGGTAATTGCCCTGTCCCCAGGGCTTGCCGCAGCAGTCCCATAACGACGATGATCCGCACATAGCAGGTAGTCATCAGCAAGATGGCTGGAGCCAGGCTGAGCACGGTCAGCAGGATCAGTATCTGCAGACTGCTCGACAACCCTTCGCGGCTGGTCCACTTGTCAGGGCCACTCAGCAAAAAGTTCTCGACGCTCGGGCCGGCAGGCTCAGCTTTATTCGCCAGAGACTGCGAGACCTGCTCGAACAACCGGCCTGTGCTGGAGCTATTGCTACCGAACCCAGCGTCGGTCTGTCCATAGACGGGTGCTACCGCAAAAGCTGGCAATAGAATCATTGCCAGTAGTCTCATCGCTAGGTTCGTTAAACCGCGTGGGCAACGCCCCGCGCGTCCAGACTCAGTAGCGCGCGGCCCGTTGGGCACGCGGTTTAACGAGCCTGGAGCAAGCGCTGTGCATGGATCCCTGAAAATGGGAGTGCTACTCATCACACTCCCTCCGAATGCAGCAGACTCTTGAAGGATTGCGAGATGCTTCCCGGTTGGCCGCTTTCGCACAACCCGAGCATCTGATCGACCTCGAGTGGATCGCTGATCTCACCCAGCGTACGGGCTTCGCCTTGTATCACACTTACCAGTAGTAATTTCGAACCAAAGCGAACCAGCACCAGTTGCTGTCGCGCGGAAATGGATGTTCTGCCGAGTATATTGACGACCTGCTTGGGCAATCCACCCGCCAGCGATGTGCCGAGCGTTTTGCGATAGCACCAAGCTATACCTAGGAACAATCCGACCACCAGTAGCAAACTGGAGATGATGGAAACCACCATCTGCAGCGTTCCCGAAGCTGCCTTGGGCTGGTCTCCCGTTAGACGCTTCGACGGCGGTGCCAGCGGAATGTGCTGTACGCCCCCCGATGTCTCGGTGAACGCGGTAGCGCTTGTGGAGGACATCTCGGGAGACATCTCGGCGGGGGCCGTCGCGCTGGCCGTTACTACTTCGCCCGGCTGAGAGAATCGTGGTCGCAGTTGACTCGCATCAGGCAGGCCGCGGTCGGCGGTCCACGAGGGCTGTGCGGCCGGCGCGACTTCAGTGCGATCGGAGGCCAGGGGGAAGCCGCTGCCGGGGCTGTTGTCATTCGCGAAACCGCTAGTTGCGCCAGTGGCAGCTATCGCCGGAGTATTGCTGGAGCCTCCGCCACCCTGCGCTCGCAGCGTGTTCGGACAGACTACTAGGCTCAGCGATAGGCCCAAGGCATAGGCCGCGATAGCAGCGATGTCCCAGGGCCGGGGAGCGATAGCAGCGATGTCCCAGGGCCGGGGAGCGATAGCCCGGTGCCGGGGAGCATGGATTGTGGGGCGAGTGGGTCTCAAATCTCGACATCCTTGTCGAAGCGTGCGCCAGCGCGATGGCGCTATGTTGAAAATACGTGGGATAACCTTCTAGCTTGTCATCTACGTGGGATAAGCTTCCAGCTTGTCGTCCTCGTGGGATAAGTTTCTAGCTTGTCGTCCTCGTGGGATAAGCTTCTAGCTTGTCAAAAAGATAACAAGCTGGAAGCTTATCCCACTCACGTCAAAAAGATGACAAGCTGGAAGCTTATCCCACTCACGTCTCCTCAGTCAGCGAATCCGAGCCGATGAGCTCAGCTACGCGTACACAAAAATTGTCGTTGAGCACAAGTATTTCACCGCGGGCTACCAAACGTCCGTTGACGAACAGATCAACCGGGTCGCCAGCTAATTTGTCGAGCGTGACCACTGACCCGCGGCGCAGGTTGAGCACATCTTCCAGCAGCATCTGCGTTCGTCCGAGCTCGATTTTCAAATCCAGATCGACATCGCGAAGTAGGTCGATCGAGCATTTTTCTGGCGGACCTTCGCTGCCGATCAGGTCTTCAAGCTGAAATGGCTTGACCGAGGCAGAGCTGGGGGCGGTAGCCCGATCGAGTTCGTTGAGCGCCGTCTCGGCATCTTCCAGCAGCTTGGCCGCTTGGTCGGCGACTGCACCCGAGTCCGCCTGCTGAGCCGCTGGGGTGTCTTGGTTTTCTTGAACTGAACTCACTTGACGCGTGCCTCCTGCAGTCGCTGCGCCGCAACGCAATGCGTTGTGGGGCTAGCTAGACTTCGATTCATTGGACTATTCTTCGATCAACTGGTAGTCGTTGAAGCCCACGCCCAGCAAAATTGGGTGGTCTCCTCCCAGAATATCGTTACTTGTCGCAAGAATCCGCCGCTGAATCAAGCCCAACTGGTTTTCGGTCAATTCGTCCATAGTAGCATTGCGAATTTCAAGCATCATACGATGGTGGAAACGCCCCTGTCGTTCGACGTACAAGCGTTCGAGCTCCAGTTGGTCCTTGCGTTTGACTGTGCCAAACAGCCGAAACTCGATTCGGTAATTGCGATCAGCGCCTGGAGGTGTAAAAACGATGCCATAGGTTCCCAGGGCGAACTCTTGGACCGCATCGGGATCATCGATCTTTACTTCCCCCGCTTTGTCCATGCTCTTTTCGACGCGGCTGATCAAACGCGCTTCGGCCAGGGCGGCTACTTCATCGGCGCTGGGGACCATGAAGAAGAAGATAAATGTTTCGGCTACGATCACGCTAGCCACAAGCCCTGCGACGAGCAGCTTGGGTAAGATCGATGGCTTGACGGGCGTGTCAGCGACAGGTGGTTTTTCGGCCATGGTTATCTAGCTGCAGGAGTATCTAAAATTGCGTTGTTTCGTTCTTGGACGGTACCGATCAGTTGATCTACGGTCTCTTCCAGAAGGAAGATTTCGACGCGCGGATTCAGTCGTGTCTTTTCTGCATCGCTCGACAAGTGCATCGGTTCCCAGGCACCAGCGGTCGACAGGCGGATCCGTTCGGGCGGAATCTTGTGCTTTTCGGTCAAGTACATCATCACACTACGGCAGCGCCGGTAGGCGAAGTCCATCGAATCCAGCGGAACTGCACCGTGGCTAGACAACTGCTGGGAGGTATGTCCGCGGATTTCAATCTTCTGAGGTTTGCCACTGAGCAATTTGACTTGTTCGTCTAAGGTGGCCTGAGCATCATCGCTCAATTCCACCGTCCCGTCATCGAAGAAGACCACTGTGCCAATAGCCGTATTGCCGCCGGGGCGGATGATCCGCACGCGTTCGTCTTCACCGGCTGGAGCTTTGGTTGGCGCGCCACCTTTGTGCGTGTCTTTCTTCTTGGCTCGGCCAACGGTCGACAGCACCCTAAATTCGCTAGTCTGCGCTCTGTGATCTCCGGGGGAAGTGCTGGCGGGCACCAATTCATAGCCGAACTGCTGCTTCATCGCTTCAGCTACGGCTTGGAACTTCTTATCCTGTTTCATTTCACTCATGGAAACCAACATGATGAAGAATGTCAGCAGCAGCGACATCATATCCCCGAACGTGACTACCCATTCGGGAATACCAATTGGTGGATCTTCTTCCATAACTGTTATTCCTTACCTTGAGGTCGCTTCTTGGGATGCAAGTAGGTCAGCAGACGTTGTTCGAGTGCTCGGGGGCTTTCTCCCGACTGAATAGCCAGCACGCCGCGAACGACCAGTTCCATGGCGTTGAGTTCATACTTGCTGATCAAGCCCAGTTTTTCGGCAAACGGTTGGAAGACGACGTTCGCCGCGATCGCGCCATAGAGGGTGGTGATCAAAGCCACCGCCATCCCCTTGCCGATACTCGATGGATCGGACATATCGCTGAGCATCATGATCAGTCCCATCAGAGTTCCGATCATCCCGTAGGCGGGGGCGAAACGCGCCAGTTGATCGAGCATGGAGCGGCCTTCCTTGTGGCGTTTGGCGAGGGCTTCCATCTCAGTCCGCATGACCGATTCGATCGTTTCAGCATCATTGCCGTCGATGGCCATTTGCAATCCCGATTTGATGACCGGTTGCTGCACATCTGCCATTTTGCCTTCGAGAGCTAGCAGGCCATCGCGTCGGGCTACCTCCGCCAGGCCGACTAGGGTATTGATGAGCTCTAACAAATCATCCGACTTATTCATGAAGGCTTTCTTCATGACCATCGGCAGACCTAGAATCGACTTCAAGGGAAAGGCCATCATTCCCGCCGCGCCGGCGCCACCGATGACAACTGCGATCGAAGGAATGTCGATGAAGGCCGTCAACGGCGCGCTGCCAATCATGATCGACCCGAGGATCAGGCCGAACGCTAATAAAAAGCCAACGATTGAGGTGATATCCACCGGGGATTACTCCGAACAGGCTACAGGGTTGTGAGGTATTGGAAAGCTTGGCAGCATCGCTTTACGCTGCTGGTACTCGATCGCCAGTTCGACTACTTGGTCCATGGGTTCGCGAACCACTATCCGGTCGCCTGAGGTCAGCGTTACAAAGGTATCGGGGCGTTCTTCCACAAACCGAATTAGGTCGGCATTGAGAATAAAAGCCTGGCCATCCAAACGTGTTAGTTTGATCATGGTTACACCCGCTACTTGAACTAGTTGTCCATTGGTTCTTGCAGACGGCAAAGAACTAACAGGCAAACGTAGGTTATAAAAACGGCCGCAGTCCCAATGCTGAAAGAAAACACCATTGCTGACCTGCGAAACGCCGCGCCCGAAGGAATCCCGGCCTGCGTATTCGCTACCTTCGGCAAAACCCTTAAGCCAGCCCCGCCGCCAGCGATTCAAGACACGCTCAGCGAGGAGGTAAGTTAAGTACCTCCCGAAAATTCGTTCCTTTGATGGGCGATGAAGCAACTTTGGACTGCTGCGACTTGTCGTAGCTTTTGGCGTTCGCCGCGAGACGTTTCAAGCTCTGACGGTAAGGAGCCGTTTGGCAGCATAGGCCTTCAGCGCGCCGTGGTTTGCCGCGAGCTGTCGCCGTACCGTCGGGCTCTGTTGGCGGCGAAATTTGGCGTGAAAAGCTACGACAAGTCGCAGCATTCCAAAGAGCGTTCCTGTAGACCTGGGAGCTCTCCTACCTCAAACCACATACCTTCACAATCAAAGCCGAAGGACGGTTTTCTCCGATCAGACACGCTGGAGCAAGCAGGTCACGATGGCCTGCATGATTTGGCCAGTCCCGATCTCGCCGCTCTTCTCGCCGGTCTTCCCCTTGAGGCTGATCCGCTCCTGAGACACCTGCAGCAGTTCGGCAATCCGCCCGCAGATGGCACATCGGTGCGGCAACAATTTAGGTCGCTCGGCGAGCACCACACAGTCGATATTGGCTATCTGCCAACCCGCGGCACGTACTCGTACCCAGGCCTGTGTCAGCATTTCGCTCGAATCGCGTCCCCGATTCTCAGCCAAGGTGTCTGGGAACATTTCGCCGATATCGCCCAGGTTGGAAGCTCCCAACAGACTATCGGTAATGGCGTGTAGCAGTACGTCGGCATCGCTGTGCCCGACCAAGTGAATATCGACGTCGATATCGATACCACCCAGACGTAGCGGGCCGCCGGGGGCGATGCGGTGTGTGTCGTGGCCCAAGCCGACGCGAATTTCTGGAAGCATACGGGAGAACTGGGTAAGAGGCTGTGCGCGCTGGGGCTGGTCAGTATAATTCGACCCCTATGGCCATCATCGAAATAGAAAACCTATCGAAGT
>CAKQNH010000143.1 GCA_934255105.1 uncultured Pirellulaceae bacterium | reverse complement strand
GTCTCACGCGGCTTGGCAGCCAAAGGCAGCACTCGGCGTAGCATCATGTCCAGGCTCAGAAAGCCATCGGCGAACAGTCCGATCTGAGAAGAGCCCAGCCGCTCAAGCGTAGGTTGGTCGAGCTTCAGCCTCCCGAGGTACTTGTTTCCCAAGCGGCTGACGCGATCGGCTCGTAACAAGGTCATTGTTTCGTGAGCAGTGGGGAGTTCAAGCGTGGACATGGGTGGGCTCCTGCATCGAGTGACCGCAATTGGAACAGAATTTACACGGGATCTTTACTTGTGCCTGGCAAGCGGGACATTCCACTTCCGTTGGTGAAAAGCTTCCGGCTTCGTCGCTCGGAGCAAACTCGACGGTCGCCGGCGTTTTGCTTCCGAGTATGTCTTGCAGCGACTGGAGGGTGATCAGGGTGGCAACCTTGCTCGACAGGCTCTCACGCATCGGGTCGGCGATACAACGGACGCAACCGCCGTCATCGCTGCAGTCGCAAGACTCGACACGCTGACGCACCTTGCCCAGGAGTTCAGGCAAACGGTCAAAGACGATTTCGGTCAAGTTGACGCCATCGTACACATTGTCGTACAGGAAAATGGCCAGCTCGCCTGTCCGAGTGCGATCGATGCCCGAAGAGTAGTCCTGGCTGTCACACGGGCCACTGACAGTCGGAAAAAGATTGGCCATCAATCGCTCAATCGATGCCAACGCGGTATCCAATCGAATTTCGATCACGGCTTGCAACTGAGCCATCAACGTTTGGCTCAGTACTAGGCACACGCCTTCGGTGGGCAAGTAGTGCGTCGGCATGCCGGCCGGCGAGTGGTTGCGGACGGTCTTCCCGCTGGCATCCTTTTCACTCACCGCCTTCAAGTACTCGGTGACGTCCAAGCGAGAGACCGACAGCGTCAGTTGCGGATACTCTCGCATCCGCAGCGGCGTTTTCTGGCGGATGGTTTTTTGCACGTAGGAGGTCGTCTCGTTGCGAGTCCTCTCCGGCACGACTCTCACGATGCGTTTGCCACGAATCACGTCCTTCACGCGGTAGGTCCGCCCGTTGTGCCGATAGAGCGCGTTGCGAGGTGCCTCGCGTAGCAGATGAAAACTGCCCAGGTCGCCGATCGTCTCATTGCCGCAGATCAACTGGTAATTGCATTCACCCGTATTGCGGAGGCTGACCTCGATGTGTGGGTCGGCGCAATAGAACTCGGCCCGCTGCAGTTTCCCGGCGTCGCGCATCGATTGGATCTTGGCGATCTGGTCCCCCAGTACTTCTAGCTGCAGGCCCGTCTCCCCTTTTCCCGTCTCGTGGACCGCGCAGGTGTAGTGCTGACAGGAGACGCGTTCGTTAGAAAGGTTCAGAGCCAGCGTCTCGTTCTGACGAGTGAACAATTCGTCGGGGCGCTGGGCATAGTAGGTGTCGAGCGGCGATTCGCCGGGAACCAGCACGATAGCCCCTTCACGCCCAGCTCGTGCCACTCGGCCGGCACGTTGCCAGAGGCTCATCATCGAACTCGGAAGCCCAATACACACAACCACGTCCAGTCCGCCAATATCGACCCCTAGCTCTAGAGCACTGGTTGAGAATACGAGCTTTTTAGCACCGCTGCGCAATTGGCTTTCAATATCTTCGCGTTCGCTGGCAGTCAGGCCGGAGCGGTAGACGGCGACGTGCTTCGGTAGCTCGCCGTCTGCGTCGCGCATCTTGGATAACATACGCTCAGCGGAGACTCGACTCGGGCAAAACGCTAGAACGTTCAAGCCGGCGTCCGCCAAGGCAGTCGCCAGCTTTCGTCCCGCCTGGTAATGATGTTCCGTACTGCCAACCATCCAGAATTTGCGACGACCTTGCAGGCTGCCATCTTGCTCCGGACCAACCAGATCGAAGTCGGTTCCCACCAAGTTGTGCAAGTGCTGCTGTGGATCAGCAATCGTCGCGCTGGTCGCCACGAAGGTCGGGTTTGATCCGTGCTGGCTACAGATCTGCCGCAAGCGTCGTAGCACGTAGGCTACGTTCGTACCGAAAATGCCTCGGTACTCGTGGCACTCGTCAATTGCGACCGTCTTCAAGTTCGCGAAGAATCTGGCCCAGCCCGTTTCATGGTGCTGTAGAATCCCCAGGTGCAGCATATCGGGATTGGTCAGTAGCAACTGCACCTGCTCGCGGATTGCCTTGCGGTCATCCGTAGGGACGCCGCCATCGTAGCGGCTGACCAAGAACGGCTTGGCGGCCTGTAGTTTCGCCAAGCTCGGCACCGCAGAGACTTGGCTGCGCAGCTTCGCCAATTGATCGTTCGCCAGAGCTTTTTGCGGATAGAGGAACAGCGATGTTGCCGAATCGTCGCGGCACATGGCATCGAGTGCCGGTAGCGCGAAGATCAGCGACTTGCCGCTACTGGTCCGCGTGGCCGCGATCGTATGGCGGCAGGCCAGGACCGACTCAATAGCCGAGTGCTGGTGCGTAAACATTCCCAGAGGAGCCACCTGCCCAACCACCTCACGCAGCTCACTATGCAAGGACGACGCGGCTAGCGGTACAAACCGCCCGTCTCGCGCTTCATCTGCCGGTGGATCGAACTGAATCGAGAGATTCTCGGTAGCGGCCAGAACCTGGGAGACTGTTTCGATAACCGAGTGAGTTGGCATGGTTCAGACCTGCTGGTTGTGGGTGAAGCGACGAAGATTCACCTAAAGCAGCAACCGTGCCAAACGATAGTTCAACTATTGGCATTCAAACAAATTCAATGATTTGTTGGGTATTTAGCAAGCAACAGACTGGTCTTGATTTGATCAACACAAGCCCGTTTACATTGACACAAAATTCTTTATGCGATCCCGAGGGTATAGAACCGTGTCGCCTCGTGCCTGCACCTGCGTAGTCGGTACTTGCGCGCTGGTTTAGCCGCAGGTGGTTCGTAGCGCTAATCCACCGCAAACATCACGCGTGCTCCACCGACTACTGCGGTTGGGCGTTAAACAATTGCATCGACCGTTGAATTCAATAGCAGTTCGCTAACTCTATCAATGGAAGGATGAATGGTCGGTCTATAGCCGGAACGTATCGCGTTTACCATGGTCGAGGGCGTAACTAGTCGCCAACGTGGCGAGGACTGGGCTTGCTCGGCGGGCTGGTAGCCAGTCTCGGTCCAGCGGTGCAGCCGCTGATCCATGAGCAAATAGAATGAGCCATCTGTTTCTGTTGCTACGATCACACCACCGGGAAGTTCACACAGATCGGCGGAAGTTAACTTGTGCTCGACTGCGTCAATGCGGCGGTCGGCGTGGAGCTGGCGATCGAGTTGGTCAATCGAGCAGTCTGCCGCCAATCCGAACTGCGGATTGCCGGCGATCCAAGCTGCCTTGAAACGCTGAGCCTCGGCGCGGCGGCATTCAAAACAGGGACGGTGGCCCGCTTCGAGCCCCGTCGCTTCGTCCAAAAAGAACAGTTCGGTATATAGGCCTGGTGTCATCGGCGTACGTCTGCGTCCCTTGAACTCCGTCACACATAAGATCCAACGCTTTACCGCACACGTCTGTCGCACCCACTGCCGCTAGTCACCATGCAGACACCCCTAAAAACACCAGAAGAAATTTTTTTCGTGTCCTTCGTGTGTTTCGTGGTTAGGATGGAAAGAGGGGCGAGGAGCCGTTCAGGCAGGATCGAAAGTCGCGTGCGCGCATCAAAGCCACACAACATCTGTTCGTCAGGGTGGATTCAAGCTCATCCGAGTAGGGACTCGGCAATTTCTCCCACGTCGATAGAACCCGCGAAAGAATATTGAGCACTCATGTTTGAACAGAGCCTTGCCTACGAAAGGTCGATTCGAAGTTTTCCATCACTGGCCCGATCGCGACCCCGACAGACAAACAATTAAATCGCCTTGCAGCATTCCTCCAGAATCTTCGGAATGTTCTGGTCGGTAAAAATTCCATAGAGCTCGTTGACCTTGGCGGAGCGCAGTGGACCAATCGGCAGCTCGTCGCGTGAATCGAGTGCCTCCTTTAGCTCAATCGCGCGCTCAAGCCGTTGGGTGAAGGGTTCGACGGCTAGCAATCTGCGCAGGAATCCTTGCGTTTCTTCACGCTGCCATCCGTCGGTTTCCCGCACTTACTCAATGGCTTCGTCTCTGCTACCCGTGGACACGCCATACCGTTGACTCTCGCTTGTTTCTTCTATTGGTGAAAGCACGATCTCGGGGATGTACAGATTGTACGACAGCCCACGACAGAGCCAGCGGACAGCTTCTCGTCGACGACCGTCCAAGATCTCGATCAGACAGCGTGTGTATAGATTGGTTCCATCCGCGCCGTGCTTTTCCAAGGCGGCTCTGGCTTTTTGTGGGCTTTTGGCTTCCAGGTACAGACTGGGAAGCAAGTAGCGAATCCCTTGATTGTCATTGGGATTGAGCGCCAGAATCTGTTCATAAACATCGACCGCTTCCAAATGGCGACGTTCCCGTTCCAAGGCCAATCCATAGCCATGTGCGGCCCGCAAGAATGGGCGGTTCCCAAGGAACCCCCAGGGAAGCTGTCCCGAGAAGCTTTCCGGGATCGACACTAGTCCAATGCGATAGCCCATCTCAAAGTACTTCAAAGCCCGATCATAATGACCGAGATTGGTCTCGATATTTTCAACGTATTTGGAGGGGCCCGCGATCTTCATCGCTTCGGATTTGATACCATCAAGTGGCTGGGCTAAGACGTGGTCGCGGCGAACCTCTAGGAGAGATGCTCGGATTGCATAGTGAATTCCTGCCAGGGCTTGGTGGAATAGCCAAAATGGGAGTGGGAAGTGGGACCTAGTTCCTACAATTATCCTGTGGCATGACTAGCTTTTCAGGGGCCATGTGACATGGTTGTTTCGCACTGTATCCTGGCCCAGATCTGAACCTCCAACACAGAACTTTGCTACGGCGGCACCCCATCGGCTCCTGGCCGCTTTTCCTCTCTATTCACGCGACTGTTGGCGCGAACGGGTTAATCACGGTAACTGAATCGTAGGTCATGCCTGCCGATAGGTCTTCCGAATAGAGCGTGTCAATTCCAGCATCGATGCAAGCAGCCAGCAACATGCTGTCCCAATGCGAAAGTTGGTACCGAGACGATAGCTGAAGAGACGATGCAAGTATGGTTTGCGTTGGAAAAACAAAAGTGAACATGGATTCCAACTGGGACAAGTGACGCTGAGTATCATTGCTTTTGATGTGTCCCGCATTCTCCCAGCGTCTCAGACAACAAAGGAACTCGCCACCGACTTGCCATGGCAAGACAACGCGTTTATTTGAGCGACCCAAAGACTGAAGAAGCGAGATAGCTACAGCTTGTTTAACTGGTTCTTGGACATCGACGAAGTACACCAATACATTTGTATCAACGGCGTTCATGCAATTCATCCCGAGTGTATTTCAGGCCACCTGAGCTGATTGGGTGATCCTGGCAGGACTGAATCCATGCCTGTAGTCCTTGCACGTAACGCGACTGACAATCATCCAAATCCAAAGTTTGCAAGACAACTTTCACTCGAGTATTGTTTGGTATGTCCACGCACTCATCCAGCCGAACAATGCCGTCGACAAGCGTTCCCGTAACTTGTGTTTCCACGGTTGAATCCTAACTGATGGCCTGAGAGCAGTAATGCGGTGCCTTGTGAGTGAATCCCATTGTAACATAACGCCCCACACTTCATCGCCAATCTTCGGAGAGTAGCGGTTGAGCATAGCTAGTTGTGTGTTGCGAAGTGCGTCGAGCTTGACTTGCTTCTTACCGCAGGCCGATCGCCCTGCCCAGCAGCAGGTACGACCGCTGTGAACCCAATTGGACCGGGTTGCACAGATACATCGGCTAGTTCACGCCGACTGTTGCGTGCGTCTAACACTGCAGGGTTGGACCCTCCAGAAACCAGAACGCCTCCAGGCAGAAGGCTCGGGCGATGGCTTCCGTGGGAACCGCAGCGGCATGTTTAAAAGTCATCAGTATCAGAACAGGCGTGGGGCCGCGGTGAAAGTGGTCGGTCAGGAAGCTGGCGACAATCTGTGGACGGTCGTGGATGGAGCCATCGCCTAGGCGAAGCGTAGCTCGCCGGCTGCGTCACGCATCTTGGATAACATACGCTCAGCGGAGACTCGACTGGGGCAAAACGCTAGAACGTTCAAGCCGGCGTCCGCCAAGGACGTCGCCAGCTTTCGTCCCGCCTGGTAATGATGTTCCGTACTGCCAACCATCCAGAATTTGCGACGACCTTGCAGGCTGCCATCTTGCTCCGGACCAACCAGATCGAAGTCGGTTCCCACCAAGTTGTGCAAGTGCTGCTGTGGATCAGCAATCGTCGCGCTGGTCGCCACGAAGGTCGGGTTTGATCCGTGCTGGCTACAGATCTGCCGCAAGCGTCGTAGCACGTAGGCTACGTTCGTACCGAAAATGCCTCGGTACTCGTGGCACTCGTCAATTGCGACCGTCTTCAAGTTCGCGAAGAATCTGGCCCAGCCCGTTTCATGGTGCTGTAGAATCCCCAGGTGCAGCATATCGGGATTGGTCAGTAGCAACTGCACCTGCTCGCGGATTGCCTTGCGGTCATCCGTAGGGACGCCGCCATCGTAGCGGCTGACCAAGAACGGCTTGGCGGCCTGTAGTTTCGCCAAGCTCGGCACCGCAGAGACTTGGCTGCGCAGCTTCGCCAATTGATCGTTCGCCAGAGCTTTTTGCGGATAGAGGAACAGCGATGTTGCCGAATCGTCGCGGCACATGGCATCGAGTGCCGGTAGCGCGAAGATCAGCGACTTGCCGCTACTGGTCCGCGTGGCCGCGATCGTATGGCGGCAGGCCAGGACCGACTCAATAGCCGAGTGCTGGTGCGTAAACATTCCCAGAGGAGCCACCTGCCCAACCACCTCACGCAGCTCACTATGCAAGGACGACGCGGCTAGCGGTACAAACCGCCCGTCTCGCGCTTCATCTGCCGGTGGATCGAACTGAATCGAGAGATTCTCGGTAGCGGCCAGAACCTGGGAGACTGTTTCGATAACCGAGTGAGTTGGCATGGTTCAGACCTGCTGGTTGTGGGTGAAGCGACGAAGATTCACCTAAAGCAGCAACCGTGCCAAACGATAGTTCAACTATTGGCATTCAAACAAATTCAATGATTTGTTGGGTATTTAGCAAGCAACAGACTGGTCTTGATTTGATCAACACAAGCCCGTTTACATTGACACAAAATTCTTTATGCGATCCCGAGGGTATAGAACCGTGTCGCCTCGTGCCTGCACCTGCGTAGTCGGTACTTTGCGCGCTGGTTTAGCCGCAGGTGGTTCGTAGCGCTAATCCACTATCGACATCCCGCGTGCTCCACCGACTACTGCGGTTAGGCGTTAAACAAATGCATCGGTACGCTGAGTTCGTTTAACGCCGAGCTGCAGCAGGCCGCTGGTGCATGAGGTAAATTGATCAACGAGTGGGCCTCTGATGCACCACAGGATATGCCAACTGTCAGACGCGGCCTGCGCAGGCGACGGCACCTGCGGCAGCCAAACTTTACATCCACACTCGCACGCGTCAACGGGCTCTGCCCGCTCTCATGCTGGTGGCGTAGAGTTGCCGTGCCCCGTACAATCGACTCTGCTCTCTGCCTGCACCTGCGTAGTCAGTATTCCCGCGTTGGATCACTCGGACACGATTTCCCCGTTAGCTGCGAGTGTCGAACCGAATGGGATCGGGCGCAACGAACCGTGGCAACTGGGTGTACACCATGCATGAAATGTTGCTGCTGGTGGCGGATTTCGAAGCCACTGTTGAATGCGCCGTCGAGCGCAAATCCTCGTAAAATCGAGCGCATTCGGGATGCAGTGAATCGGAGAATTGGGTTGCGAATGAAGCGCAAACCGGACAGAAATGAAGCGTAAATGAAGCGCAAAACCGATGGAATCGAGCGCAAAACTCCGTAAAAATGAGTGCAAATCGTCACTGGCTTACTTCCCTCGCCGCGTATTTGGTTCCTCGTCCTTGGCCCATCTTTTCCAGGAATCCAAGTTCTGTAAGACTGTTCAATTCCCGAAATGCGGTACTCCTGGAGACTTTTAGGTTCTCGACGCACCAACCGGCGGTAACCGTCCCATCCCGGACTGCTTGCTGGACAATTTGTTGTTGGCGTTCGGTAAGCTGCGAAAGCACCTCGCCCTCGCGGGTTGTGGGGACTCGAATCCGATCCAGGTTTTCACCCGCGCCGGGAAGTGTGACAACGAAGTAACCTTCCTCGTGTGTGAGTTGCGGTGCGTCCAACCCGTGTTCCAGCATGGCTGCTTTCATGCGCAGGATTCCTGTGCCGCGTTCCTCCATCAATCCTAGAAATCGAAGCCCCTGCGCGAGGAGCGGATTCCTGGCTCGCGACTTGGCTGTTCCCCGGCTAATCACCGCCATCTTGGCATTCCCCGGTGGGCCGCCAGGACTGGATACCTCAATGCGATCCTTGAACACCTCAACCACCACATGGCGCGTCGCGTCTTCGTAGTCACGATGCGCTAACGCATTAACAATTGCCTCCCGAATTGCTTCCGTTGGATACTCTGCTATTTCTAAACGACGCGTACCGACGATTTTCAGGGGATGCCGAGTGTTGCGATCGATGAAGCTGAGCGTCTGTTCAACTACGGAGGAAATGTCACCGATCGCAGTCGCATGATCGATGGCTTGCGCGTCTTTCGTTGTCCCGGCGAATGCATCGAGCTGAACGCGACAATGCGTAAAGCAAGCATTCGGGTCACGTCCTAGC
>CAKQNH010000142.1 GCA_934255105.1 uncultured Pirellulaceae bacterium | reverse complement strand
ACTTCAAAGATGCCAACTACATCGAGCCGATCGTCGACTCGGAGCGCAGCGGCGAAGGCTACACCGATAAATGGATCGTCTATGGAACCATCGATGGCGAGCAGTTGTTTAGCGCGAAAGAGCTGACCATCGAGCCGGGAGCCAAGTGTACTTTGCAAGATCCAGGTGCCAGCAGTTGGATCACCGTCCAAGGTAAAGGACGCATGGGCAAATTGGCGCTGCAAACCCCCGCCATGATCGATTTCGGCCAAACGACCGAAGACGAAGTGTTCATCAGCCACGTCGCAGCGACTGCCGGAGTTGAGATCGAAAACACCGGTAGCGAACCGCTGGTCGGCCTGCGTTACTTCGGTCCCGATTGCCATCCCAACTTGCCCGCCAACGGCGCTTGGCAAAAACAGGCCTAGCGAAACCTGCTTTTAACTTACTCATACCAGCCCGACTCGCAAATTTTGGAGTTGCGCTAGTTGCACGGACGCGGTTGGCCAACGGCCATATTTCTCATAGCCAGGGGCATCGCCCCTGGAACTGAAAACCTCACAATCCCTAATTGGCCAACGGCCATAGTCAATCCTAGGTCACTGAATATGGCCGTTGGCCAAAACACGTCGTATTTGCCAACTGCCTAGGGCGATGCCCTAGGCTATGATGAGAAAGGCCGTTGGCCTAGGGAACCAAACACTAAACCTAACACGGAGCAATCCAGATATGGCCCACGCACTACCAAAACTCCACAATGCCATGTGGCCCGGATTGGTTGGCAAAGGTACCGATCAGGGGCAAGAGCCGCCGATCAGCCTAGAGAGAATGCTCGACTTGACGGCGGCTGCCGATGTCAACGGTCAGAAATTCGAGGGCATCGATTACTTTCTATTTCTGCCGCACACAGATCCACAAGCGTCGGACGATGAACTCAGACGGATCGCCGATATGATCGCCAGCAAGGGATTCAAAGTCGGCTCCTTGGTAGCGCCGGTGTGGAGTGGTACCGTCGGCGATTCCGCCATGGGCGATCGCGAGGCTAGGGATAAGTTCCTAACGGCAGTCACCATGGCTTGTCGCATCGCCAAGGTGTTCGAGGAGCACGGCGTGCGAGAGTACGGTTGCATCCGCATCGATTCGGCCGAGTTTGGTGTGGAGAAATGGCGGGCCGATGCCAAGGCCAATACCTCCAAGATCGCAGCCACTTTTCGCGAAGCGGCAAAGATCGCCGCCGATAACGGCGAGCGTTTGGCCGCCGAAGGAGAGATCTGCTGGGCGGGCATGCACAGTTGGAAGGACATGCTCGATTTGCTCGAAGAAGTCGACATGCGCGAGTCGCTCGGATTCCAGGCCGACCTAGCGCATACCTATCTCTATCTCATGGGCTACAACGCCCCCGAACACGCCCTGCTGCACGAAGGCTACACCGAGGCAGAGTTCTATGCGGCTTATGAAAAGATGACGGACAAACTGCGGCCATGGACGATCGATTTCCACGTAGCGCAGAACGACGGCCAAGTGCATGGCGCGGGATCGCACGACAAAACTGGTAAGCATTGCACGGCGGACGATCCCAACGGAAAACTCGACATAGTCAAGTGCGCCGGCTACTGGCTCAAGGATGCTCCGCAGCGCGGTATCAAGCATATCTGTTGGGACGGCTGCATGTTCCCCAACGCCGTGCTGGAAGATGCCAAAACTTGGAATACGATTCTCGATACGATGATCAAAGTTCGCGAGACGCACGGCTGGTAGTTTATATTGACAAGCTGGAAGCTTATCCCACGTTTGACAAGCTGGAAGCTTATCCCACTTTACACACCTGCTGAGGAAAACTACGGATGAAAGAATTGCGGATTGGTATGATTGGCTACGGCTTCATGGGCAAGACGCACTCCAATGCGTATGTCCAAGCAGCTCATTTTTTCACAAGTGAACATAAGCCAGTGCTCAAAGCACTGTGTGCTCGCGATGCTGCAAAGGCCAAACCGTTTGCGGATAACTGGGGCTATGAATCGGTTGAAACCGACTGGCGCGAGCTGCTCAAACGCGATGATATCGACGCGGTGGATATCTGTACGCCCAACAACCTGCACAAAGAGATCGCCATAGCGGCCGCCAAGGCGGGCAAGATGGTTCTGTGCGAGAAGCCTTTGGCCATGAATGCGGCTGAAGGTGAAGCGATGTGCGCTGCGGTCGAAGCGGCCGGCGTGCCGAACATGGTGTGGTATAATTACCGCCGCGTTCCGGCGGTCAGCTTGGCCAAGCAAATCGTCGACTCGGGTAAATTGGGCCGCATCTTTCACTATCGCGCCAATTTCCTGCAAGACTGGACGATCAATGCCGACGTGCCCCAAGGTGGCGCGGCGACTTGGCGACTAGATGCCGAAGCAGCCGGCAGCGGGGTGACCGGCGACCTACTGGCGCACTGCATCGATACGGCGCTGTGGCTCAACGGATCGATCAAAGATGTCACCGCTATGACCGAAACCTTTGTGAAGGAGCGCGTTCACGCGGAAACGGGCAAGGTGGAGCCGGTGAACATCGACGATGCCTGCGCATTCTTGTGTCACTTTACCAACGGCTCGCTGGGCTTGTTCGAATCAACACGCTATGCGCGAGGGCACAAGGCGCTGTACACCCTGGAGATCAACGGTGAGCACGCCAGCCTGCGTTGGGATTTGCACGATTTGCATCGACTCGAGTATTTCGACCATAGCGACGAGTCGATCGTGCGTGGTTGGCGCAGTGTGCATGTCTCCGATGGCGACCAGCCCTACATGGGTCATTGGTGGGTCCCCGGACTGCAAATAGGCTACGAACATTCGTTTACGCACCAAGTCGCCGACTTCCTAACCAGCCTAGATACCGGCCAGCCGATCCACCCCTCGTTCCGCGATGCACTGGAAACGCAAAAGGTATGCGACGCGGTGCTCGATAGCGCCAATCAAGGTGTCTGGAAAAAGGTGTAAACGTGCGGAGAGCGACTCTTTGAATTACCTGGCTCACGCATATCTGCATCTGGGCGACCCGTACTTTGTGGCCGGCACAGGGCTGCCCGACTGGATGAGCGTCATTGATCGCAAGAACCGTCCACGGCGGCAGTACGCGGAACCAGTAACAGATCATAGCCACGCCAACATTGCCGCGCTTGCGCGCGGCTGCGTGCAGCACCATGCGGACGATTTGTCATTCCATCAGAACGAGCGCTTTGTGCTGCTAAGTACTAAATTCGCAGTGGAATTGCGACAATTGCTCGAGCCCGGCTTGGGGCATCAAGCGGGTTTCGTGGGACACATCGCCGTGGAACTGCTGCTGGATGCGATCTTGATCGAGCGCGACCCGACTTTACTAGACAGATACTATGCCAGCCTAGAGTCGCTTGATCCTGAACTGGTACAGACTGGCGCCAGCGCTATCTGCCGTCAACCGGTAACCAAGCTGGTCGACCTGCTACCCAAATTTATCGAAGTTCGTTTTCTAGCTGACTACAGCGACGACGAATTGCTGCTGCGCAATTTCAATCGGGTTATGAAACGCATCGGCCTGCCGCAACTGCCGGCGGCGGTAGCCCAGTGGAACGCCTCCGCCCGCCAGCGAGTGCGAGCAGACGCCGATGCACTGCTCAAGGTCGATGGAACTTAGCCCGGAGGGCGGAACATTCCTGCCGGTGGCGTAAGCCACCGGGCTTCAGGTAACGATGAACAATCTCGGAGGGCGACACATAAGTCGATCTAATGCACAATCTTCTACGGATCGATTTGTGCCACTTTTTCTTTGGCAGCTTTTAACGCTGCGGCGCGAACTTCATCTAAGTCAACGGGAGCTCCCCCACGCTCTTTAGATACATCGGCTGCCTGCATGAAGACGAACATCTCGACAGTTTCCTCAGACGACACGGGCGCTTCACCACCTACAAAAAATTCGGCGATCTTGTGTACTAGAGGAGCATAGCCCGCGTACTTTCCCCCCACTTCAACTTGTTTGGTGCCGAACACGACCAAGCCATAGTCCGCTCGCCCGTCGCGGATGCCTCGAAACGTGCCGATGCGCCCGCCATCCCACACGCCTACGACCAAGTCGGTGCCGTCAGTGTGCGTGCGTGTGACGCTTTTGCATCCCTGCCCCATGGCAGTGTAGAGAATCTCCACGCCGTGTACGCCGTACCAATACAAGTCGGTATGGGTTGGATCCAACGAGCAGGGGCTCCAAGCCGCCGCGCCGCGGATCTGCTTGTTCAATTCTGGATCCTCGCGATAGCGGAAGATGTCGGGACTAAAGCGCAGCGACGAACTACTAAACCAACGCGCTTTGTACTTCTTCGCTAGTAGATCGATGGCTAGTGCATCGGTCAGATCACCGGCCAACGGCTTGTCGATAAATACTGGCAAACCCGCCTTGAAGACCGGTAGAACTTGTTCCAAATGTTTGCGGCCATCGACGCTCTCTAGCAGCACAGCGTCAACCTTGGGCAGCAGCGCGGCGACCGAGTCGACGATCTCCACGTCCAGCTTGCGGAGGTCCTCCGTAAAGCCTGCCACGCGATCGCGGCTGGAGGCGATGTCTTCGCTGCCGCCAGGGAATGCTGCCACTACCCGCATTCCTGCCAGACCACTTTCAGGCGATTTGGCATTGAACATTTTGGTAAAGGCTGGGACGTGTGAAGTGTCCAGTCCGATGATCCCCAGGCGAAGTGGTTTGTCCGCACTCCCCTGGCCTTCTTTCTGCGCGCCGCTCTGCGCGCTGCACTGGCTAGGGAGGAAAGCACTTGCAAAAATCGCTGCTAGCAGCCAGTAAGTCCGAATTGGCATGGAAAGATCCTGTTGAAGTGGGTGATAATGCAGCCGGAGAGTTTCAGTGGTCTCAGGCAATAGCCCCACGATTATAAACCAAACTCTGACAGGAGACCTGACAGTCGATGAGAGAATTCCAGAACGACGATCTGATCCGCTTGTTAGCCAGCGACGAAGCGGTCGTGCGCACATTGGCCCTCAATTTTCTTAGCGAGGGCTACGCTCAAGATCCAGAAGTGCTGGCCAGTGTGTTTGCGGGCTGGGACCGCCGGGGAGTCGACGTGGCCTTTCCCGAATTACCGTTGCTGTCTCATGTTCCCATTCCAACCACGGCGGTGCTCGAATGCTGTCAGCGGGCAGCAGCCATCGTGCCTAACCGAAAGCTGACCGACAGACAGACACGCTGTGCGGGCAAGCTAATGGAGCAAGTCGTGCGGTTGCCCGCCGCCGATTTGCGGCCTTTCCAATCGCAGATTGCCGAGACAATACACCTTTCTAAGATTTTCTTTCGCGTCGATCTGGCAATTCTCAACAACCGCATCGCCATGTTAGAACTGACCAGCGATCAGTTGGCGGAACAATTGGAGAGCGCCATCGCCACGCTCGCGCGGCAACCCGACAGCGACGCAGCCATGCACCAGGCGCTGGCTGCGCTCGAAACGCTCCGCTTTCATCACCCGACATATCTCGACATGACCGCCGCCATTGCCCACTCGCCTCCCGACAGCGGGGCTCAGGCGGCCAGCTTTCAAGTGGCAATGCACAGCCTGATTCAGTTCGCGCAGCCGGGTGCTGAAGAGACGCTAGCCAAATTTTTGACCGACCCTCGCGAATCGATCCACTGCAACGCCGTCGAGGGTCTAGTCCGTATTGGTAGCCCGCTGGCCGCCGCACATCTGATCGCCAGCTTCGATCAAGCCGATGTGGGCCAGCAGCGTTGGCTTGCGCGCGGTTTGCAGCGCGTGCGCGCCGATGGGCTGGCCGAAGAGGTGGCGCGATTGCGGTCTGCTACGCAGGATTCCGCGCTGTGGGGGATGCTGCTGGTGGCGGAAGTACGCCAGTTCGAATTGACCAGCCTCGAGTTGCTCGCGGCCGAGTTAGAGCGCGTGCACGGCTTTTCGGGGGCTTTGATCGACGCACTTAACGTCTACGTGCGAGTATATGAAACGGCGCCCGGCGCCCGGCAGATACAGCAAGCCTTCATGAGCTATGTGAAACGCGTCAGCGACGACATTGCACTGCCAAACAGGTAACGTTGCCCCAATGTGGCTCGACGCTCCGCGTCGGCATTCGCCTGCTACGAACTACGAACTACGAGCGAAATAGAGTAAACCGCTCAATTGCCGTTGACGATGTGACCAAGATTTCCTTTTTTGAAGGCTAGTGCCATGGCCCGTGGCACCTCGGCTTCTGCCAAGACCAGATTCGCTCGGTTTTCGGCTACGGCGGCGCGATTCTCTTGTTCCGTGGCAATGGCTTCCGCACGGCGCTGTTCGGCCAAGGCCCGCGCTACCCGCACATCCGCCTCCGCTTGGTCGGCTCGCAATCGCGCACCGATGTTGTCCCCCACATCGATATCGGCGATATCGATCGAGACAATTTGGAAAGCGGTCTGGGCATCCAGGCCACGGCGAAGCACGGTGCGCGAAATCATATCGGGGTTCTCCAACACGACTTGATGCGTTTCACTGGAGCCGATCGAGCTGATAATGCTCTCTCCCACGCGGGCAATGATCGTCTCTTCGGTCGCTCCGCCGATCAACTGTTCGAGATTGGTGCGGACGGTGACTCGCGTCCGCACTCGCAGCTCCACGCCATCGCGGGCGATCGCGCTCAAGGTGGCTTTGCCACTACGGCGAGGGTCAGGGCAATCGATCACCTTAGGCTGCACGCTGGTGCGCACAGCGTCTTGCACATCGCGACCGGCCAAATCGATAGCTGCGGCGCGGTCAAAGTCCAGGTCGATGCCCGCTCGATGCGCGGCGATAATGGCTTGAATGACGTTCATCACATTGCCTCCGGCCAAGTAATGTGCTTCTAAGCGCTGTGTCAAGATGCCGTTGCGGGAGGTGATATCCAACCCGGCTTGCGCGGCCATGATCTTTGCATGCACAATGATCGGCGCGCGGACTTGGCGGAAATACATGCCGATCAGACTCAACATCGATACTCGCGCGCTGGCCGCAAAGGCTTGCACCCACAACGCTCCAAACGCAAAGAAGGAAACGACGATAAACAACGCGACCAGGGCCAAGAGTCCGATCACGACCCACCAAGCGATCGTCGTGGGATTGAGAGACGCCTGGGCTAGTGGAAGCCAAAGATCATTCGCAAATGACATCATGTTTCGTTCTCGATAAGGGCCAAAAGGAGTGACGGCGGGGGCAAGCAATTGCTCCATGGTAGCGTTTGTACGTCATTTTAGAAACTAAGCATGTAGGCATGCATCATAGCAGGATACTAAAACGCGCATTAGCACGACGCGGAAAATTGCAATTATGGTGTATTCCTCCCACCCGGCCGCTCCGCCGATAGGCTATATTGCGGTAGACAGCCCCCCTTCTGGCGAACCAAGCGAAACATACCACCCCGTTCGCGATGAAGACGACTGTCGCTTTGCCCGTGGGATAAGCTTCCAGCTTGTCATAAACGTGGGATAAGCTTCCAGCTTGTCTTAACGTGAAATAAGCTTCCAGCTTGTCGCTTAGTTGAGCTTGCTAGTCTGAAGACCTATTCCACCTGTTTTTCCGCACGGTACAGCACCCGAGCAGGCGATTCAACCCACAATGATGGCGTCTGTATTCAGCCGCTGACAACCAAGTTTCATTTTAAGAAGGCGTAATAAAAATCTAGTAGGATACAAGCAGATGAGACGCAGAACTGGCTTCACTTTGGTGGAATTGTTGGTGGTCATCGCGATCATCGGTATATTAGTCGGTCTCTTGCTGCCAGCCGTCCAGGCGGCCCGGGAGGCTGCGCGGCGGATGAGCTGCAGCAACAATCTCAAACAGATGTCGCTGTCGTTGCACAACTACGAAAATTCTCACAAGAAGTTCCCGTTTGGCTGGAACGATCACGGCACACTTTGGTCGGCCATGATTCTGCCGTTCATCGAGCAGAACAATCTTTACGATACGCTCGTATTTGCGGAGAGCTACAACTGGGCCTCCAACGGCAGCACCAACGAAGCGGCCGGCAACATAGTGATTTCCATGTACCGTTGCCCAAGCATGCCGATCGAGGAGCATATAGACAACGATGGCATCCCAGGTCGAGTGCCGGTCAGCTATCGTGCGGCGGGTGGTAGCCAAGTCACTTCGGACGACAGCAGCTCGATCATCGCCGGAACTAGATCTTTCGAGGACCAGAATTTGAATGGCATTTTCTGGGCCTGCAGCAGCATTGCCTTCGGCGGCATTCCCGATGGGACCAGCAACACTATCGCCTTGGGTGAAACGGCCACCGATCCGCACTTCATCAAGGACGGCAACGCGTTGGATGTGTGGGCGATTGGTTCGCCGCAGATCGATCCCTGCCGGTGTACCGGCAGCACGCATGGGACCGAGTTCAGCGAAGCGGGTGGGAGCCTCTACATGCCGATGAATTTGCGCATCCAAGAACCCGCTGCTTCCGGGCGATTGATGGAACTGGCCTTCGGCAGCTATCACATTGGCGGGGCTCATTTTGGCTTGGCCGACGGGTCGGTGCACTTCCTAGCCAACAGCATCGACTTGGCCACCTATCGCAACTTGGGAGCTCGCAACGACAACCAGCCCGTGTCCATCGCGAAGTAACGTGGGATAAGCTTCCAGCTTGTCATAAAGTGGGATAAGCTTCTAGCTTGTCGTAGCGTGGGATAAGCTTCTAGCTTGTCGTAGCGTGGGATAAGCTTCTAGCTTGTCATAACGTGGGATAAGCTTCTAGCTTGTCGTAGCGTGGGATAAGCTTCTAGCTTGTCATAACGTGGGATAAGCTTCCAGCTTGTCGTAGCGTGGGATAAGCT
>CAKQNH010000141.1 GCA_934255105.1 uncultured Pirellulaceae bacterium | reverse complement strand
ATAGGTTTTGGATTTAACCAATTCCAGGTCTACAACCGCCCCTATTTGGCAGATCGCTCGACGGACATTCGTCTCGAGTCGATTCGGGGGTACGTGCACCACAATAGTTTTCTGAGCCTGCTGGTCGACCTGGGCGTGGTCGGCTTTGGTCTCTATTGCTTTGTCGCACTAGCTGGCGGCGTCCAGTGCTACGTGCTATGGCAGGCCAAGCAGGCCCCGCAATGGGCGCGTGGTCTATCGCTGGTCGCTGTCTGCATTGCCGGCGTCCACGCAGTACAAATGGCCTTTCACGAAGTGTCATTCTCCACGATCGAGAATAGCTTTCTATTCGCTGCGCTCGGGCTAGTGGTCGCCGCCAAGCAGCAATTCTGCTCCCAATTCGGATTTTCCAGCTCCAGCCCAGCGGGCGACACAAACCTCAGCCCAGCGGGCGACACAGCCATCTGGCGTTTCCGCGCAGCCTGCCCCCGGTTATGCTTAGTGCCCAAACAAGTGGCGTAATCTTCCAGCTTGTGATCCTTAGTGTGTAGTGCAAAGGCAAGCAGGATGCTCGCCCCACCTTTGCGTGGCCAAATCCATATAGCAAGAATTCAAAGTAGGCGCGATGTCTGAAATTAAACGTATCTTGGTTACGGGTGGCGCGGGATTCTTGGGCTCGCATATCTGCGAGCGATTGGTCGGCGACGGACATGACGTCATCTGCTTGGACAACTTTTTCACCAGCCAGAAGTCAAATGTGGTTCATCTGCTGGGGCGCCCAAATTTCGAATTGATCCGCCACGACGTAACGCTGCCGATTTTCTTGGAGGTCGACCAAGTCTATAACATGGCTTGCCCGGCAGCTCCGGGCCACTATCAGTTCAATCCCATCAAGACGATCAAAACCAGCGTCATGGGATCGATCAATCTACTGGGTATGGCCAAGCGTTGCGGCGCGCGGATCTTGCAGGCCAGTACTTCCGAAGTGTACGGCGACCCGGAGGTCCATCCGCAGCCCGAAAGCTATCGCGGGAGCGTCAATCCGATCGGCCCCAGAGCCTGCTATGACGAAGGCAAACGCGCTGCAGAGACGCTCTTCGTCGATTATCATCGCATGAACCGAGTCGATGTGCGGATCGTACGCATCTTCAATACGTACGGGCCGCGGATGCATCCCTACGATGGTCGCGTCGTTTCTAATTTCATCCGCCAAGCCCTAACGGGCAACGACATCACCATCTTCGGCGATGGCAGCCAAACTCGATCCTTCTGCTATCGCGACGACTTGGTCGAAGGCATTATTCGCTTGATGGAATACGATCAATTCAGTGGGCCTGTCAACATTGGCAACCCCGGCGAATTCACCATCCGCGAGTTGGCCGAGCTGGTGATTGAACTGACCGGTGCCAATGTCAAGCTGATCGAGCGACCGCTACCCGAAGATGATCCAACGCGTCGACGACCCGACATCACGCTGGCCAAGAAGTTGCTCGATTGGGAGCCGAAGGTTACGCTGCGCGAGGGTCTGACTAAAACCATCGACTGGTTCAAGTCGATCGACCTGACTCACTACCGCCCGCCAACTCCGAATTTTTAGCTTTGCTATTAGTTACGAGCCGAAACTGGTAGTTGTGTTAAACTCGGATTTTTCGACAGTTCTCGCTGAACACCACCTCCAGTCTCGATTTTCCGTACTCGTACACAATGAAATGGTACTCGCACAATGAAATGGTACTCGCACTCCTAATCGAATCACATGGGCATCGAGTACGAGTACGAGTACGAGTACGAGTACGAGTACGAGTACGAGTACCAGTACCAGTACCAGTACGAAAAAATGCAAGCAGAGGTGTGCTTGCCGCTGATTTAGATAGTCGAATAGGGTGGCGATCTGCGAGAAGTGTCGATTTTTCATGACTCGCAGCGTCAGCCAGGAGGTTTGGCTGCCGGAGGTGCCGTCGCCTCCGCAGGCCGCGAAAGCGGGTCGGCAAATGAGAACCGCCTGTGGATCAGTTCGCCTTGTGCATCGCGGCCTGCTGCGGCTCGGCGTTAAACGATTTCAGCGAAACGATTTCAGCGAGTCGACGCCTATCGTTTAATTCGAGTTACCATTTCATAGCAGACTGTTTTTGCTCCTCGGAGGTAAAATCATTTACAATCATCGTGAACCGCATTTCCCCGCACATTCATGAACTATCCGCGTTCAACTGCAGGCCATTCCAATACTCTCCCCTCTTGCGCAGCAGGTGCCAGCGGAGAGTGCCTCGCGGTAGGTGTTTTTCTACAAACTGAGCAGATTAACGATTGTGACGGATACGGTGGGTGGCAGTACGTCGGCGAAAGCAGCGTCCACGATTGCCTGCTCGACCCAGGCTCGCGGCGTCTGGTATTCATCGGCCGGCGTCGTCGATTTGAAAAGCACCAGCTCCGTCGCCCCCACCAAACTCGCCAGCCAAGCCGCCAACGAATCCGAAGTCGTGTCCCAATTCTCAGGCAGTGGGCATTTGGCTGCTGGCATCTCGACAGCATTCGCTCCCTGCGCGCTCAATGCGACAGGCGCGCGATAGAAGCAGGACACGTCGACGATGTAAGTCTGAGAGTGTTGCAGGGCTGGTTGCGAGCTATCTCCATTTTTTCTCCCTGCAGACTCGTCTAAACATCCATCGCGGACTACCTGCTGCAACTTAGCCGGCGAGGTAATCAGCGGGAAGGCAGGCAACAATTGGCCAGCGATGCGAGCGGTAGCTGACAGCAGATCGATGCACAGCCAATGGACGAACGTGATATGGAAGTCATGTTGTGCGTCCAACTCCCGCACTGCATTGACGATCTGTCCGCCCCCCACGAGCAACAAGTTCAGCGGCGCAGGATGTGCTTCTAGCCAAGCCGTCAAGCGCTCAGGCCAATCGGGCAGTAGCAGTAAGCTCCCGCCAAGTTTAAGTACACGTGGAGTTGGCATAGCGCTGCGGTTCCTACTTCGAGGTGCTTAACCGCTCTTGCAGCAGCCAGGCCACTGCCACGGCAGGGGCGCAGCGGGCGGCAGTCGGTGAAATGCGTTCGGCCAGATCGATGCAGTCGACCGCCTGTGGCAACTGCTGCAGCGCGGCCTGTGCCAGCGCCGAACCATGCCCGCTGAGAACAATCAATGGTCGCCGGGGGTCCTCCGACTCGGCTGGTAAATTGGCGGCGATGGCCTGTGCGACTTGGCTGGCTTGCTTGTCGATCATCTGTCGAGCCAACATTTCTACTTCACCTTCAGTCAGCCTTTCGCAGTCCTCTGCCAACATCCGCGCCAGTCGAGCGCGGGCGTGTGCGACTGTTCGTGGCCGTCCGTCGGCCGTGTCACAACAAACTGCTGCGCTGCGCGGGTGCTGGTCGGCCGCCGCAGTAGCATGTGTATCCAGCAGCGCTCCGGGTGCATCTTCATCAGCAGCAGCTAAGCCCAAGGCAAGGTAGGCATCGTCGCTGGTCGCGAAACGCTCGGATACCAGCGGCCAGTGCGTGCCGTCGATTGTAGCCGATGACAGAATGGCCGCAGCCGGCGTTCGACCGATACCTGTATACACCAGTTGCTGCAGGCGCAGGCGGTCGCTGTCGGTCCGCGCAGGCGTGGCCACACGCCCGTCGGCGATGGGGATCACATCCACGGTAGTCGAGCCGATGTCCAGCACTAGCCGCAGGTTATCATCGCTGGCAGCGACGCTGCGCGCGATCCACTCAGCCAATCCGCGCCAGTTGCTGGCCGCCACGTCCCACGGATTGCGACATGCCTCGGAGGTATCCAGCCAATTCCCGTCCACGCAGTATACGTGGTGGTCCAAAGCGGGTAGAGCGCTGGTCAATTCGCGCAGAATGAACTCAACTCCGATCCGACGAGTCGCAAAGCAGTCGGCCATCTCACCCGTCATCGTGACAGCTAGATGTGTGTAACGTGTGTTATGCTCGCGGCCAAACTGCAGCGTCAATTCGCGCACGCGTTCAGCCAGTCGCTCGGGCTCGAGCCACATCGCAAATGTGCAAGCCAAGCTCAGGCCAGACGCATCGGCCAACTTGATGTGCGCGCCGCCCACATCCACGCCCAATACGCGAGCGGTACCATCGATGTGCCTCATTGCAAATTGCTTAGCATCGCGCCAACTTTACCTGCCGCGAATGTCGCTAGCCGAAGTCGCCAGACTTTGGATTGAACAAGCCAAGTCCAAGGTCGGGCGGCTTCGGCTACGAGGGTAGTTTTTTTCACGATGCTAATCCCGTACTGCTGCTCGCCAGTTCGCGCTGGGGAGAGGGTTCGTAATGCATGGGGAGCACGATCTGAAAGGTGCTACCGGTCCCAAGTTGGCTCGACAGTCGCACTTCGCCCCCGAGCAGCTTGCACAGTTCCTTGACGATCGATAGCCCCAGTCCAGTGCCCGAGTGCTGGCGCGTCAGGCCATCGTTTTCCAACACGGCGTTACTCTGCCGAAATTTCTCAAAGATGACTTCGAAATCGCTCTCGGGAATGCCGACTCCGGTGTCTTTCACGGTGATGTAAAAGTACCGCTCCGACATTCGACCAAGGGAAACGGTTACTAGGCCGCCATCGGGTGTGAACTTGATGGCGTTCGATAGCAAGTTCATTAGTATCTGTTGTATTTTGGGTTGGTCCTGAAAAACCTCTTCCAGTTCGCCCTCCTCTTCGATCTGCAAATCCATATTCTTTTCGTCGACCAGGCTGCGCAGCATATCGCACTGCGCGCTTACCAAATCCACCAACTTGAACGACGTGGGGGTGACGCGCATCTTCCCCGCTTCGACCTTGGCTAAGTCTAGAATATCGTTGATCATGGCCAGCAGCGCTGTGCCACTTTTCTGAATGTTGGCGGCATACCTCCGCTGCTTGTCGGTCAGCGACGTGATATCGTGCAGCACATCACTGAAGCCGATGATACTGTTCAGTGGCGTCCGCAGTTCGTGGCTCATGTTGGCCAAAAAATCGCTCTTGAGGCGATTGGCTTCGAACAAGTGCAAGTTGGCTTGTGCCAGTTGATCAACGCGAACGTCGAGCTCTGAATTCAGCGTTTGCAGTTTGTCTTGCCCTTCGGTCATGTGTCGCAGCATGCGGTTAAAGGCATCGGCGAGTTCATTGAATTCGTCTCCGGTGTCAATGTTGACGCGCAAGTTTGAATTGCCGCGGCTAATTTCGTCGCTGACCGATTTCAAATGCTGCAGTGGATTGAGCACCAATCGGCGCAGCACCCAATGCACTACCAACAGGGTCCCCGCCACCGTCAACATGGCCACTGTGATCAACCAAGCCAGTGTGGCTGGCGTAGCCACTTGAGTAAGCCGGAAGGGGAGCAAAACTTTGACGACCCAAAACGGGACTTGCTGGGCACCAAACCGCTCAAAGCGACGATGGCAAACTAGACAATTGTCGGAAAAATTGACCACATGGTAGTAGACATACCAGCCCTCTGGAGGCGTCTGGGCCGCAAACCGATTGTTGCGCTCGTCGCCAGGAAGCACTGGTCCAGCTTCGCGGAACAATCTTTCCATTTCCAGCAACTGCTCATCCAACATGCCGCGGACAATCTCGGTACTGTCACCTAGTTGGCGCGACGCAGGGGGTACCGATGGTGTTACTGAAGGTGGTGGGGCGGCTGAGGGTAGTGGGGCGGCTGAGGGTAGTGGGGCGGAACTCGGATCTGCCGCTGGCGCGCCCACCGCAGTCTCCGCAGTCGTGTTTGCAGTTGTGGCCGTGTTCGCACTTGCGTTTGCCGCAGGCTCGGCAAGCTGGCGCCGCAGTTCAGCAATCCTTTCTAAGCGTTGCCGGAAGTTGAGCTCCAAATCCTCTAGGGTTTTTGTCTCCTGCGGTGTCGCCGGGAGTTCCGCATAGTCCAAATCGACATACTCGACTTCTCGATCGAGCATCAGGAATTCGTAGCGGTAATCCGGGTTGTCGATTAGATCGCGCCGCAGGATAGCTAACTGATCCGGCAGGAAATAGGAATTCCGATCTGGAAAAATGGGTTCGGCATCGCCGGCCGTTCGGCGATCGACGTGTCGCCAAGCGATCGCGGACTGGGCATAGTCGCTGGCCGCCTGCCGTGTCGTCTGCTTCACCAGCGGTTCGGCGACGACATGTAGCACGAACCAGAAGGCCAGGCCGATGGGGATGACCAGCGCGAAAGCCAGGAACAACAGGCTCTTACTTTCGAGGCTCCAGCCGCGCAACAGAGTCCGCAGCAGTCTGCTCAACCAGTCGAATACGGCTTGATACCATCTCGATTTCATACGCAGGAGCCGACCCGATGTGGTGAAATAAAAATCAGATTGTCAAACCGCGTGTGCTGCGGTGTCGCAGGCTTAACGTAAGTTCTAAATCCCCATCTGCGATAGCAAATCGGCGATTCGGCCGATGGTCTGCACCAGCACAGGGTGTGTTTCGCTGAAGCTCAGCGAATCATTCCGCATCTGCTCGGCCAAGTCATGCGAGTTGACATCGGAGCGCTCGAGCGTCTCTTCAATTTCATCAGCCGCGCGGCGCAGCAACACAACCTGCTCCGCGTCTAACGACTGCTCTGCAGCCAATTGCTCCCGGAGAGTGCGGAGCTGCTCGCGGAGGTTGCGGAGCGTTTCGGTCAAGGATTCAGGCATGAGGTTTTAAAGTCTTTCAGTACAATAAGGTCCGTGGCCGTATGCAAATAGTCTACCATTTCAACTGAGTTTGTGCATTCCACGCTGCTGCCGCTGGGCGTTGACCGCCAGCAGGGCCGGGGGATGCTGCCGCAGCAATTTGATTAGCTGAGAGCTGGTGACTGCGAAGTACTCAGCGCACTGTGGCAGAGCATAATCGCAGATCCGCAATTGATCTAGACACTCGGCTAGCAGGCAGGCAAAGTCGTCGTGCTTACTGGAGACGCTCAACCTGCCCGCACGTGAGCGTTGTTGCCACAGGGCTGAGGGTTCCGACCTCCGCTGATCCGTTCGCACTTGCGTGGCCAGTGCCAAACGCAACCTCGCGATAGCCTCGCGCCGATTCTCAGCTTGGCTCCGCCGCTGGTTGGCTTCGGCTTGAGTACCGCTGGGCGTGTGCAGGATGATGACTGCAGTCTCTACTTTGTTGCGGTGCTGGCCGCCGGGGCCGCTGCGCCGATCGCTGCGCAGCGTACAATCCTTTAGCAATTCCTCTTCGCTCAAGCAACTCGGGTGTAGGGGCATCGATACCGGTGCATTATATAGTAAGTTGAAGCCAGGATTGGCTGACGTAGCTGACCTCATTAAACCGCGTCCCCAACGGGCCGCGCGAGGCGATGCCCACGCGGTTTAACGAGCGGGTATGAAGCGTTAGGGCCACCAAGCGTTGAGTTTGGCGGTGAGCCGCTCTACGTCTGCTGGGCGCTGTTTCGCCAAGTTATGCTCTTCGGTCGGGTCGCGTTGCAGATCGTACAGTTCGACGACCCCGTCGGGAACTTGTTTCAAATCGGGTACGATGGCTTTGAGAGCCCCTTCAATAATCCAGCGATACCGCAAGCTGCTGAGCGGGTCGTCCATACTTTGGATATCGTGCTCAAAGATCTCGCCATAGAGCGTATCGCGACTTGCCACCTGAGCCGCATCGGTGAGATTGATGCCTGGTAAGCTGTCATCAGGAGCCAATCCCAGCAGCGCCAGCACGCTGGGGACTAGATCGATACTGCTAGCCAGATTGACTTCGTCGCGTTGAGGAGCAATGTGGCCGGGCCAGTGCAACATAATAGGCGTGCGCGTGCCACCGTCGTAAGGACTACGCTTGCTTTTGGGAGCGTAGGCGCTTTTGTCTGGCAGGTTGATCCAACCGTTGTCGCAAACGTAGACGATCAGCGTATTTTGCGGCCGGCCGTGCTGATCGATAATGTCTCGCAGTTGCCCGATGGTCTGATCGAACCATTCGCACATCGCCCAGTACTTGGCAATCGACTCGGTCGGGGCGAGCCCTCGGTAGTGGGCCAACAATTCTTCTGGCGGCGTGTGGGGTGCGTGCGGCAAAAAGGGAGCGTACCATAGGAAATAGGGTTGTTGGGCCTGCCGCGACTGACGAACGAATTGTTCGATGGGCTGCATCCCCTGGCGTCCGATCTCAAGCCCCACATCGCCGTGCCGCCCACCGCGATTGAAATCACCGTGGGTCATGCCAGCATCGAAACCGCCGCGACTTGGGCTCCCTTCCCACCACTTGCCCGATTGAAAACTCGTGTAGCCCACGGGTTTCAACCGATCGGGGAGCGTCGTCATGCGATCGATGTGCAGCGTTAGGAATTTCTCCAGATCTTGTTGATAGGCTGCCGAGCGATAGGCTCGCATGCGACTGGATTCAGTGGGCGAAAGCGCGGGGGGATCGTTGCCTACGATGCCATGTTGATGTGCGTAGAGGCCGCTAATAATGGTAGCCAGCGAGGGGCGGCAGAGGCTAGTTGGCACATAGCCACGCGTGAACAGCAGGCTCTCTTGAGCCAGTTGATCTAGGTGTGGTGTGCGGATATGGGGATGGCCCATGAAAGCGTAGTCGCTCCATGCCTGGTCGTCCGAGAGTATAAAGACGACATCGGGCCGCTGTGGATCGCTAGCCTGTGCCCATAATAGACCGGCATTGCCGCAAATCGTATCGCCGCACATCGCAACCACGCAGGCCACCAGGAAAAGCGCAGGTCGCAGCAGCTCAGGGCACACCATCGCCAGGCAACGCGGGAAAGCGCTATGTAGCGGAAGTCGCCAAGACTTTCGACGACAGGGCTCTCGTCGACACGACGTCAAGAGCCGAAACTCTTGGCGAGCTCCGCTACTAGATAATAGCCGCAATTCGCTAGGCGGCTTGAAGCGGCACGGTCTGCTGAGGTACGATTGTTGATTCCCCAGACTGTGTGGT
>CAKQNH010000140.1 GCA_934255105.1 uncultured Pirellulaceae bacterium | reverse complement strand
TCCTAAGTATGCGCAGCCCTTCGGCCACATTGCGTTCGGACGAACTGTGAGAGGTGTTTTGAACGGCCGCAATAGCGGGCAACGCAGATTCCCCCAGATTCCACAGTTCTAAAAAGGCTTGCCGCCGCAAGCTGAATTCGGCTGCGCCCAGTTGTTCGATCAGGCGAGCGACGTCTGTCGCAGTCGCCGGTGCCGTCAAGTTCGGCGCGGAATCTGTGCCGGTTCGAAATTGAGGATTCTCTGCATGCAGCAATGACCATTGCCCTACACTCAGGATTAGCAGAGCGATCGCCAAAGCAGCGACTAGTGGATTTCGCGGGTAGCGCATAAGGGTTCCATCGACAAAGATGTCTCAAACGATGCGATTCGATTGGCGCGGCGCTGATGGCCATCACCGTACCTATTCTAGCAGGCATTGGTCTAACGCAACGGGTGATGTGGCAGTTCGTTAAGCCGCGTTGGCATCGCCCCGCGCGTCTTGATGTTGAACCGCGTGGGTATCGCTGCGCGTCTTGGTTCAACACCACGCGGCCCGCTGGGCACGCGGTTTAACGAGCATGCTATAGCACCGGGCCGACTAGCCAGGGGACGAACTCTTCGTCACCCAAGTCCAAACTCTCACTACAGGTCGGCTCGCCACTGGCCGTAGCCAACAAACGTAGAAACAACTCGCGGCCGACCTCCTGCACGGACCTTCCCTCGACGACTTGGCCAGCATTGAAGTCCATGTCTTCAGGCAGGCGTTTGAACAAACTTGAATTCGATGCAATTTTAAAACTAGGGGTCGGCTTAAAGCCGAAACAGCTTCCGCGACCGGTGGTGAAGGCCACTAAATTGGCACCGCTGGCGACCATCCCAGTCACGCTGGCTGGATCAAAACCAGGACTATCCATCACTACAAAACCGGCCTGCTCGATCGGCTCAGCGTATTCGTAGACCCCTTCTAAAGCGGTCGTGCCACCTTTGCTGACCGCCCCCAAAGACTTCTCAGTAATAGTCGTCAACCCGCCCGCTTTGTTGCCGACCGAAGGATTGTTGTCGAGCACTTCACCGTAGTTGCTACAATACCACTTCCACCACTCGATGCGCTCGAGCAGTTTTTCTGCTACCGCTCGGGAGCGAGCTCGGCGAGTCAGCAGGTGCTCGGCGCCGTAGATTTCCGACGTCTCGGAAAGAATCACCGTGCCACCGCAGGCGACCAACATGTCACCCGCCGCTCCCAGCGCAGGATTGGCGGTAATGCCTGAATAGCCGTCTGAACCTCCGCACTCGGTAGCTAGCATCAAGTGGCTGGCCGAAACCGTCGTCCGCCGGATGTCGTTGACTTGAGGCAGCATGTTTGCCACCATCTCGCAGCCCATCTCGACGGTTGCGCGCGTGCCCCCCGAATTCTGGATCGACAGCACGGGGACTGAACCCTCGTCGCTACTGCCCGCCCCGCCTGTGGATTCGATCTGGTACAGCTTTTGAGAGCGCACCAAGTGATCGAGCGTCCCTTGCTCGCAGCCAAGTCCCACCAGTAGAAAGCCACCGATGTTTGGGTGCCGAGCCATACCACCCAAGACGCGGCTCAACGTGCGATGTCGCGATCCATCGTAGGCCATCCCACACCCGCTGCCGTGGCGGAACGACACCACGCCATCTATGTTTGGAAAGGGAGCCAAGGCATCGCGATCAAAGCGGTCGGCGATCAGCTTTGAGACCGACGCCGAGCAGTTGACGTTGCTGATAATCGCCAGATAGTTCCGCGTCCCCACACGCTCGCGACCTGACGGGCTGGGTGCGCGCCGGAATCCTTCAAAGGTGAATTCAGTCAGCGGCTCCAAGTCAGCGGGTACCTCGGTCGAAATGGCCTCCAAGTCGATCGTATGATCGCAGCTCAAATTGTGGGAATGCACATGCAAACCAGGTGCGATCGCGCAAGTAGCCAAGCCGATCGACCATCCAAATTTGAAGATCGGCTCATCGGCGGAAATTTCGCGGATGGACATCTTGTGTCCAGCAGGAATGAACTGGCGAACCTCGACGGACCGCTGCCCTACTTGCAGCGTCTGCCCCGGCTCTAGGTTCCGCAGAGCAACCACCACACTGTCGCGAGGGCTGAGCAATACATGGTCGGCATAACTGGGTGAATTTGGCAAGTTGGTCGTGGACAAGTTGGGTGAACTTTCAGAAAAAGGGCGCATCTATCAATCTCTATTATGATCGATAAAGCCGTAGAGCGGGCACTCCTGCCCGTTTAGTCAATGTGGCTCGACGCTCCGCGTCGGTATGACTGCAAGCACTCACGGCGCGGAGCGTCGAGCCACATTGCTAAGCCGCATCGCCAATCCAGCTTTTGAGTAGATTGACCACCGCGTCGGGGTTGTCCTTGATCAAGGTGGAGAGATCTTCTTTCATCTCTCCCCCCGTGACATCGAACTGAAGCCGCGAGCGCTGCTCCTCCGAATCGTCTCCCACCTCCGCTTGGCTCAGCTCCAGTTCGTCCCCCATATCCTCGGGGACCTCCAAGCCGAAACCGTCGGCAAACTTGCGATCGGCCTCACCGTCTCCCGCCTGGGACTTAATCCAACTGAACATCATCCCCAGACTCAGTAGCACCATGGCGATCAACGCCAACGTGCTCCAGGACTCGTTCAGCCAATTCATGGTAGTCGTAGTAAAGCTGGGGCCGGGAATAGCTGCGACCGGTAGATCGGGGAAGGTGTAGACTTTGACATATGGCTTGCGATCATCGCCGTCGCGAATCCCCATCGCAATTCCTTCCACCGCCGCGCGAATGTTGCTTTCGGTCTCGGTCTTCAAGTCGGCCAACTGTTGAGGAGTTGGTTCGGCAGGTGGCGTCGCCGCAGCGTCAGTGGACGGGAGCAGCGAGGTGCGGTGGGCTATTACTTCGCGGTAATACGATTCGGGAATACCTACGCTGACCGAGACCTTGGTGGGAGTCAGTCCGGCGGTTTCCTTGCGCGACGCATCGTGTCCCGCCACTCGCCGCTCATTGGCCTCGGATTGTTTGCTGGTAGAAGTTTGGCCGGCCGTTGTGGTGGCCACTGACTGAGGGCGATTGCCAATACCATTGATATCCGCTCCGGGCGGGCCGCCGGGGGCCGGCTTGGCGTTCTCTGAATCCTTGCGACTCTCGTTGGATTGCAGCGTAACAGCCGTCGGATCGTAGGCTAGCTTCTCTTCTTCGGAGACCAGCGTCGGATCGATTTCGACGTTGGCCATCAATTCGACTCCGCCATACTCGCGCAGCACCGAGGCAACTTTGCCATCTAGGTACTTTTCCCATTGCTGTCGGGCGGCCAGCACGGGGTTTTGCGATGCGGCCCGAGGATCGTCGGTCTCGTTGTATACGTTGCCTGTCCCCAGATCCAGCACCGAAATATTCTTGGCGGGCAAACCAGCAAAATGCTTGGAGACGTGCTCAGCGATGCTCCGTTGGATCGAGGCTGGGATGGGTTGGTTATGCGGCCCTTGCAGTTGAATGCTGCACACGCGTTCGGTCTCTCGCCCAAAGCCTTTGCGCATTTCATCGTAGCGGACGGCGGCGAATTCGATTCCCGGCATGCGTTTGAGCGTGTTAGCCAACTCGCGCTCCTCGCTGGTTTGCATCCGCGCACTGAACTTCTCGGACGATTCGAAGACATTCCCGTCAGCTAGAGCGCGGTCGATCTCACTGCCCCATTCCTTGGGCAGTGCATTGCCCGTCGAGAGCGCCTTGAGATACTTATCCTTCTGTCCCTTGGGGATCCGTACCTGCCGCCCCTCGCGTTGATAATCGCGCAACTGTGCGTCACCAAAGGCCGTTTCGATGCGGTCCAGTTCGGCATTGGTCAGCGCGATCCCACCCAGCAATGATTCGTAATTTCCCGTGGTCTCGCTCGTCACAATCCAGCCCAGACTGACCACGATCACGCCAGCCATCAAACCCGCCATCAGCCGCGCCGAGGGGGTCATGGATTGGAACAATTCGCTGAGTTGTTTTCCAATTTTGGATAGTGCGTTCATCGGACTCAATCAAGAACACGGAGGTTTGGCTGGGGTGAAATGCGTAGCACGGGCCGAGCAATTTCAGCCCGACGCGCCAGTTTTGAAGTTGCGCTATTTGACGTGCTTGGTCTCTTTGGCCAACGGCCTTTCTCAACATAGCCTGGGGTATCACCCCAGGAAATAGGGCAATACGACGTGTTTTGGCCAACGGCCATAATCAATGGATGAGCTCGGATCAACTATGGCCGTTGGCCAAAACGATTTGTATTAGCTTCAGTTCCAGGGGCGATGCCCCTGGCTATGATAAATATGGCCGTTGGCCACCAGAAGTCCGTGCATATAGCGCAACTTCTCATCTTTCTAATCCTACATTTGAGCTCTGCCAAAGCAGCAGCTTGAGTTAAATGCGGATGTTATTGATTTCCTCGTAAGCGGATAGCAGTTTATTGCGCACTTGGACTAACATTCGAAAGGCCATGTCCGCTTTCTGTACGGCCGTATAGACCTCGGCTTGATTCACATCCCCACCGGTTAAAAGTTCATTGATCTGGCCCGTTGCGTCCTGCTGCATCGAGTTGACCTTCAGCACCCCGTCGGTCATCAGGCTGCCAAACGAACCGCCTGCCTGCGACGGTGATGCCTGACGCGTCTGGGATACTTGATTTGCGTTCATCAGCCGCTGGCTCAGCGGAAGTTGCAGCGAAGATGTCGGAGAACGCGTCAGCGGATTCACAGCGGAGGACTCCTACGGCTCTAGGCCAATATCGACAGCGATTGTCGCGACATGTTCTTGGTGATTTCCATCACACCGATGTTCGCCTCGTAGGAGCGAGTGGCTTCCAACGAATCGACAAACTGCTCGTTGAGGTTGATATTGGGATAAGCCACGTAGCCCTTCCATTTCCCATCCTTGATTGCTAGCGGATGGTCGGGTTGGTAGCGGTGCAATGGTTCGCGGTCGTCGGTTTCGACCGAGGACACTTTCACGCCAGCCGCTCCGGTCGGGTCGGCTGGGTTTTCGTCGGTTTGAAAAATGGTGAACCGCTGCTGATACGGCTTGGCGTTTCCCTGCTCGTCCTGCAGCGATGAAATATTGGCGATATTGCCGGAGATCGTATTCAAGCGCGTGCGTTGAGCCACCAAGGCGCTGGTACTGATGTCGAGCGAGCTGAGCATGAGTTCTCCTTGGACGGTTTCTTTACAAAACTCCCGAAAATCATTCAAGTTTTCGACACTAGTGTTTTTTCGCTCCTGCGCGAAGAGCGATCTGTAGCCATGCCTCCATGAATTCAGCTCACCGTTTTCCTCAGCAACGACACTACCGCTTCACTCAATTGAGCGGCGGCGGTTTGTGTGAAGGGAGGATAGTCCAGGATCCGAGGGACCGTCATGGCGGCGTATTCACCTGCGCTATAAGCCGTCGGGTCGGCCAGATAGCCGATCAAACCATCGCTATAGCCGACCACGATCGTCTCCGCCTGCGGCGCGCCGCGCTGGATTGCCAAACCGTAGTAGCTGTAGAGCTCGGCAGGATGGAAGGCGAGCGCTACCCCGCCGAGCTGCAGCGCGCTAATTGTGATCGGCAAATGGTGCTGGTCCAGCGGTCTGTCGACATTGGCTTCATACCAGTCCCGCGCAAAGCCGGCATCAACCCACTCGCCACTGGCGCACTTGGCCGGATCCTCTCGGTAGCGGGTCAGCCAGGAGGCGAACAACTCCATGTCGTAAGCCACGCCATGCGATGTGCTCTGGGAGCGGAGGGTCGTTACAGGAACCGCCTGCAGGTTGTTCATCGCCTCCGCGATCGCCTTATGCACGGCGGTGGCGGTTTTTTCCACATCGCCTCGCCACGGTTCGCCATCGCCTGGGTTGACGTCTCCCGCATGTCCCTGAAGAAATGTTGGCGCAACATGATGGCTTTTGGTGACCAGGTCGTGGACCAAGCCGGGCCAGTCTGGCCCCGCTTGATCATCGGCGTAGCACACCGGATGCGCCGAGAAATGATACCACAGCAAGTTGTGCTTCCCGTCGCCTCGCTCAAAGAACAGCACTCGCAGCATCGTGTCCAGCCAGCGTTCGGAATCGTTTGAGTCAGCTCCAAACGCTTCGTCGGTTTTGAAATTTGGTGTGGTACGGTTGAAGCTACCGCCGACCGCGCGGCTTTTGCCCGCCAGCAGTTTCGCCGGAGCCAGGTCTGCTTGTGCCAACTGGACTGCTTCAACGGCCTTTTGCTCCACTGTCGCCATGTAATCTACAGGGATGGCACCCCACTGGCGGAGATAGAAAAACGCGGGCATCGAATGGGTGTGCGTGGAACAGACGCGGACATTGGCTGCAGGAATCTGCGTCGCCGCTGCCACTCGCTGTTGAATGCGACGAGCTACCTCAGCGGAGGTGCCTGCCAGGTCGAGCGAGAGCAGAGCTACCCTTTCATCGCCGCGCTGCAGCACCAGGGCGCGGGCGGCGGTGGCTTGACGAATTCCTTCCACGCGGCGCTCGTTGCCCGGCGCACGGTGAAAGCCACCCATTTCAATCCCCAGCGGTGGCGTTGTATCCACGACTCCTTCACCGGCTGAAAAGTCACCGCTGTTTGCTTCCCCGGCATAGGCACCGGGCGAAAAACGTGCTGCGGCACCTAACACACCCACACCTAGCGTGCCCGCCAAGAATGTTCGCCGTTGTTGCTTCGCGCGCCTGTGCGTAGCATTTGTCATTATGGAGCTCCCATCAAAATTGCAATTATACAACAACCGACCGCTTCCATCGTCAATATGTCCCATACTGCATTCCCGGCCGCGAGCACACGGCGGTTAGTCAGGTGTACAAACGCGACCGCGCATGCGATTAGCATGACAGCACTCCTTTCACGAGCATGGGATTTATCTTCCTGTCACCTATCTTCCTGTCAATCTTTCGGCGCGCATTTTTTGACAGGAAGATGGGTGACAGGAAGATGTTTGGACGCCGCTCACTCCAACAATTCCATCCCGCAATGGCCGGCCTTCTGAGAGGCGTGAGAACAAAGCCGATTGTTGCTAGTTTTAATCTGGCTGCAATAGCGTCTTCATAGCGTCGGTTAACACCTGCTCTACGGCGGGTGCCACGCGGGAGACGATTCCGGTTTCATAACCCCCTTGAGTGTACGCGATGCTGGTGCCAATATAGCCTGGTCCGAGATCGCCATACGCGGCCATGGCAACTGCCAGGCCTGCTGCATTCCATCAGCCAAACGCTGGGCCAGTACTGGGCGAGTTTCTTTCGAACCGTCATTATATTTTCCGGCGGCGACATTCCCCCCTGCTCCGTTGAAGTAAATGTGAGGCACACCGGGCAGAGCTTGCTCGCGGGCTTCACGTGCCATTCCGGCGAAGTCCCAGTTCACCGACCCCTGGCCGTAATAGCTCAAATTTCCTGCACGCCGCTTCGCTTGACCCCGCCATAAAATAATATAGACTAAACTAGCTATAGATTGTGTAGTATTGGTGATCGCGGTCCAACGATGGAGAAATTCAAATGGCCTCAGCTTCCTCTCAAGACGATTGCGATGTGGTCATCATCGGCGGCGGACCCGCCGGGGCCACGGCAGCAACTTTTCTACAGCGAAAGGGGCATCGCTGCGTGGTGCTCGAGAATTCTAAGTTCCCACGGTATCACATCGGCGAGTCGCTGATTCCACACACCTACGGCACGCTCGACCGATTAGGTCTGCTTCCGAAACTAAGAGCCTCGCATTTCCCCGTGAAGCACAGCGTGCGCTTTGTCTCTCCGTCTGGACAAGAGACTGACCCCTTCTATTTTTCGGAGACGATTGCTGGCGATGCGTCGCGCACGTGGCAAGTGAAGCGCTCAGAGTTTGACGAGATGTGTCTGAATCATGCGCGTGAGAATGGAGTCGATGTGCGCATGCAGACTTATTCTGAGTCTGTGATTTTCGACGACGCTGGGCGGGCCTTAGGAGTCGTGGCCAAGCCTCAGGGGGAGCAACCGCGAGAGATTCGCGCACGAGTGGTGATTGATGCTTCGGGTCGTTCGACCGCGATCGGCTCCCAATTGGGACTGAAAACTGAAGTCGCCGGGCTGAATAAGGCTGCGGTGTGGAGCTACTTCCGTGGTGCCAAACGCCGCGCGGGAATTGACGCGGGCGAAACGACCGTCTTCATGATTCCACAGCGCGGCTGGTTCTGGTACATCCCCTTGCCGGATGATGTGGTGAGTATCGGCGTGGTGGCCTCGCCCGACTATTTGTTCACCGAGGATACGGACTTTGAAACGGTGTACCAGCGCGAAGTGGCTCGCTGCGGACCCTTGCAGGAAATGTTGGTGTCGGCGGAACGAGAGGGGCGTGTGTATGGGTTGCGACGGATGGCGTATCGCAACCGCCAAACGGCCGGCGACGGTTGGGTAATGGTGGGGGATGCGGCGGCGTTTCTCGACCCAATCTACTCATCGGGTTTGTTTCTCGCGATGGCTTCTGCGGAACTGGCTGCCGACTGCATTCACGAAGGGCTCACGTCGAATGACCTGTCGGCCAAGAGGCTGGGAGCATTCTCTGGGACGCTGTGGGCCGGCATCGATGTTATTCGGCGGCTGATCCACGCATTTTACGATCCCAATTTCAGTTTCCATGCGTTCGTGCAGCGTTATCCAGAGCAACGCGCGGCTCTGATTGACTGCTTGGTGGGGGACGTAGTGGATAGGGACATGAGCGAGTTCCTGGCAGCGCTGGCTGAGATGACGCCCCACCCCGGTCCAGTGTAGAAAGCGCCCACTCTCAGGCAATTCAGCCGTGGTCGAAGATGGCTAGCTCTCGCGGCGGTAAACGCAGCGTTTCCAATGTGGCTTTGGAAACGCTGCTCTGCTCGATGCCGATCTGCATCCAAGCGGCGCGCTTGTCGCGCGGCTATAATC
>CAKQNH010000139.1 GCA_934255105.1 uncultured Pirellulaceae bacterium | reverse complement strand
GTAGAGATCCTCCATCCGCGGATGGTCTAGACGCTGCATAATGTGGTGCTGGACGTAGTTGCCAACGGATGGTGCCCAAAAGCCATAGGCTGCAAAATGGTGCTCCATCGATGTCTTGACATTTAGCACGTCGATGACAATCGGCGCGATGGCCACAACGCGAGTGTCGAGCCCAGTTAGCCAAGTGGTCCAGCCGCGCTTCGACGCGCCGGAAATCACGAATTTGTCCACCGTATGTTCGCCACCTTCGGGTGAGGCGGCCAGTGCAGTCATCGTATCCATGGCCCGCACGGCGGCTTTAACCATCGGATTGCGGGCGGGCCAAGTGGGATCACCCGTCTCTAAATATTGATTCCAGGTGTAACCGATCAAATCATCTTCCGTGCGCTTCTTACCATCGTTGTGGAAGATCAGCGATTGGTTGGGGACCATATGCAGTTCGGCTACCAGAGCACCGGTGGCTTTGGAAAGCTGTACTACACGCTCCGAAGGTCCCGCTGGCGGCTCGCGTCCGTTGGCTCCGCCGCCGATAAATAGCAGCGCGGTTTCCGATGTCAGATCGTCTGGGATACAGAACGTCAGCCAGTGCTGCCACTGGGTGCGATCGACGTCTTTTTCGGTGCGCCATGTCTGCGAGATCATATCGACGACGACCAAGCGAGCGCCATCCACGGATTTATTGGAGACGATTTTCCAGGCGTAGGAATCGTCCGCTTTCTTCAAGTATTGATCCAGCGGAGTTTCTGAGGGGAGTGCTTGGGCGGCCGCAGGACTAGCCTGCCAAATCAAACTCATCAACAGCCCAAGGCACAAAACGCGTGATAGTCGCATAGAAGTCGCTTCTAGGTAGGTGAGTAAAGAGGAGCGGTGGCGGAGTCGTTGAACGCACAAACGCCAGCGGAGGATGGATCGATCATAGTTCTAGCATGGGCGGCGCACAAGTTGCGGGGTGTATCTAACTGTAGCCTTAGTTCCGCCTTTCGCTCCGCGAAAGTAGCGTGTATTAAGCAGTAGCTGGATTACTTTGGCGGATAGCCTGTGAATGTATACGTAGCGGAACTCGCCAAGAGTTTTGGCAGCTTCTTGGCCGGAGGTCTTGGCGACTTCCGCTACCGTTAAACCTTTGCGACCCTCTAGATCACAGCCTATCCGCTATACGGTCTTCCGGGCAATGCAAGCCCGTAATACCACAAGCCGCCATGCCGCCAAGCCGCCAAGCCGTCGTGCCGTCTAGCCTTCCAGTCGATCGAGACGGTCGCTGAGTTTTTCCACCAAGCGACGCAAATCGCTGAGCTCCTCGGTGAGTAGTTCAATCTCCTCGATCCATGGAGCGGGAGAGGCAGGCAGAGCAGGGGAGGGCGACGAGGCACTGGAGACTGGTTTGACTGGTGCCGATTCGGCCGAAGATGGTGCCGAAGATTGTACCGATGGCTGGGCCGGGACGTGCGCTTGGGGCTGCGAATCGGCCGCATTACCCGTTAGCTTCCTGAGCCGCGATAGTTCTTCAGGCAAGTACAAATTGTGCGTGATCAACTGACCGCGGCCAGCAGCGGTCAACGGGACGACTAGGCCGCGCTGAATGAGGCCATCGAGTAGAGTTTGCAAGGTGTGCAAATCGGCAATCGGTTCAAAGCGACTGGCCCGCGTGCGCAGCTCTCCGACCGTCTGTTCGCCCCGCAGTAGCAACTCGGTCATCACCGCCGCTTCAGCGCCTTTGACTTGCATGTAGTCGTAGCCGAAGTGCCGATACTTGGGCACTCGACTTCCGCCCTGGACCTCCGCGATAACTCCGGCAGCTCGCATCTTCTCCAGCTCGTCTTCGATCTGTTCCGATGTCAGCTCCATGACTGGATGGCGATTGCTCTTTTGATTGCAGCCGCTGACGAGCCCATTGAGCGACAACGGATAGGCGTCAGGCGTCGTGCGCGCCTTCTCCATCAGCACTCCCAAGATGCGGCGTTGGCGATAGGGGAGCGGCTTAGGTGGCACTGTCTCGGGCTGAGGAGTGGCTTCTGTTTCGGGATCGGTTGTCATGGTTATGCAGCGGTGTGGAGGAGACTGGTGTTACAGTTTGGCGAATGCGTGTGTGGACGCATGGGGCGATGCCCACGCAATTACTAAGCATCTATTGGCAATCCCATCCGGCCCTCCCCCTCGCCGTAGGCTCGACCCCTCCCGAGTACAGGAGGGGTGCTAGACGCGCGGGACTGTCACCGTATAGTTCCGATTCATAAAGGAGTTCGCTGTTTTCGGAGATTGCCGATTGGGGAGTATAGCAATCGGCAATCTCAACTCGGCAATCTCAAATCGGCAATCATGCTCAGCTCATTGCTTGACGCGGAACATCTGCTCGTGTGGTAACAGCGATCCGCCGTCGATGGAAAGCGTTGAACCATTGATGTATTCGCTAGCTGGATCGCACAGGAATAGGGCGCCGCGGGCGATCTCCTGTGGATTGGCCAAGCGTCCCCAGGGGAGTTCGCTACCCTTTTGTAGCAGTACTTCATCGCCAAAGAACTTGCGTTCGCCGGGGGTATCGGTCCAGCCGGGGTGGACAATGTTGACGCGAATGCGATGCTCGGCCAATTCGCAGGCGGCAGTTCGCGCCATCTGATCGACGGCCGCCTTGGCCATGTTGTAAGCCATCGAGCCGGGGATAGCTTTGTAGGCATGGGGTGAGCTAATGCAGACGATAGCCCCGCCGCGTTTTTTGGCAATCATTACATTGGCCACGGCGCGCAGGAAGTAAAACGGTCCCCACATACTGACGTCGATGGTCTTTTGAAAACCCGCCATATCAGCTTTGTAGAACAGCTCTCGATCGCTGTAGGCCGCATTGGTGACTAGGATATCGATCCCCCCATGCCGCTCGCTGGCCGATTGGACCAGTTTCTCCACGGCGGCTTGATCGCTGACATCCGCGGGAGCCGCTTCGGCGCTGCCGCCGATAGAGGCAATTTGCTCAATCACATCGTCTGGGGGAAGAATGTCGTTGACCAGCACGTGCGCGCCGGCGCGGGCGAGTTCAACGGCCGTGGCGGCACCAATGCCGCGCGCAGCACCCGTCACGACTGCGATCCTGCCGGTCAAAATCTGAGAGGTCATCAAGCGTATTCCTGCTTATCTGCGTTTCTTGGGTTTGGTCGCGGTTGACGGAGCCTGTGTTATAAAACGATGACCAGTGCGGGCGACGAAGACATCTTCCAAACTCGGCTGGCCGAGTGTGAGCGAGCCGATGCGCTCGCCAAACTCTTGCGATAGTGGCGCTACCCACTGAGCTCCCTCGGTCGTAGCTACACGCAATTGCCCGTCGACTTGTTGCACTTCCAGGTCGCGTTGTTGCAACCACGACATGACGGCCGCCTTATCCGAAGTCTGAATGCTCAGCACCTGTGCGCCGAGCTGCTGACGCAATTCATTGGGGGGGCCAACGGCAACCGTAGCACCTTGGTGCAAGATGGCGATGCGGTCGGCTTTGTCGGCCTCTTCCAACAAGTGCGTGGTCATCAACACCGTCACACCGCTGGCTTGCTGCAGCTCTTTGAGCGTATGCCACAGATCCAACCGCGAGGCGGGATCCAGTCCGGTGCTCGGTTCGTCCATCAGCAGCAGGCGCGGGCGATGCAGGATTACCTTAGCTAGCTCGACGCGGCGCTTAAGACCGCCCGATAGTTGCTCCGTGGGCGTTTTCAGGCGATCCTCTAACCCGAGTTGTGCCACGACTTGGCTCTTGCGCGTGCGAAGGGCACTGCCCGAGATGCCGTACAGTGCGGCTTGGCAATCGATGTTCTCAGAGACGGTCAGTTTTGGGTCGAGGCTGGGCGACTGAAAGACCACCCCCAGCGCGGCTCGCACGGCGGCCTTGTCGAGTCGCACCGATTGGCCGAAGACCCGCAGTTCGCCGTCCTGCAATTGCGCCAGCGTGCTGATTAGTCGAAACAGCGTGGTCTTGCCACTGCCGTTGGGGCCGAGCAGCGCAAAGATCTCGCCCGCATTGACTTGCAAGTTCAAATCCTGCAGCGCGACATGCTGGCCGTAGCGATAGGAAACGGACTGTGCGTCGAGCGCGGCTGCAGAAGCCGGCAGAGTAGAGCTGTTTAAATTCATGGGCAGTAGCAGTTAGGCCAACCAAGTAGAGAGCAGGATCAGAAGCATTGTGAGGGGTAGGTGGAGCAGGCTGACGTGAAGCATCTTGCGCGCGGTCTGTTTGGTGGGCTGACGGACAAAACGCCACGCGGCTTGCGTCTGCCATACGGCTACCGCCACGGCGCCCAGCGACAGGATGCTGCCGATGACGCTGATCGGTGGCACGGCCAGTACGGCCAGCACGATGAGTGCGAAAGAACCCAGCATAGCATGTAGGGCCGTCCCCAGGCCGGAGCGATCGGAGTTGGTGATCATTTTGTAGCCGGCCGATTCATACTGCTCGCGATACATGTAAGCAATTGCCATGAAGTGCGGCAATTGCCAGGCGACCACTATACCTAACAGAATCCATGCGCGCACATCCAGCAGCGAACCTTCGGCGGCCGTCCAGCCCATCCACACGGGCAGTGCTCCGGGGAGCGTCCCCACCAGCGTGTTGGTCCAACTGATCATCTTCAGCGGGGTGTAGATCCAGGAGTATAGTGTCCAGGTGGCCAGCCCCATCCACATCGTGGCGGCGTTGACCAGTACCAGCAGATAGAGGCTTCCGATAATGACCAGCAGCCAACCCATCCAAGCCGCTTGGCTCGACGCGATGCGGCCGCTGGGGAGTGGTCGCTTGCACGTCCGCGCCATCACTCGATCGCGATCTCGTTCGAACCATTGATTCATCACGCTGGCGCTGGCAGCAACCATGGTCGTCCCCACGCAAGCATGCAGGGCCACTACCAATCCCATGGAGCCCCCCGCGACCACCATGCCCATCACCGCCGTCAGCAGGATCATGATCAAAATGCGCGGCTTGGTCAGCTCTAAGTACTGAGCCAAATGAGCGGTGAATCGAGGTGCAACGGTAGGATGCATGACACGTTCCGTGATGAGCAATGTAGGTTTGTCTTTAGAGCAGCCGCTTACTGACCAGGACCAGCAGCGGAAATTGAACGCAATATACCTCGGTTAGCGTACCGCACGCGCCAAGCCCGCAGGGCGACGAGCGTGGCTAGGCTGATGATCAAGGAGCCGGTCGCCATGTGCGCCGTGATAATCATACTCTCCCAATAGCCTTTGGCATGAATGGTGTAGCCAGCCAATGCCTGGTTCAATTCTACCCATGGAAGTGCATATTTTACAATCCAAGTGCTGATCCCCAGGCAGATTTGCATTAGTACTATCAGGAGCAGAAGTCCCGTCGGTCGGCGGATTCGCGGCGAAATTTCACGTCCAAACAGGGCACAGCCTGCCAAACACAGCGCCAGCAGAGCTACTAGGCCCGCTAGAGTCAAATGGCTATGCACGAAAGACATGAACGTGTTGGGACTAACAACCGCAGTCACATGCCGTAATTGTGCCCCTAAAATGAGCTGTGTATAGCTGGCTAGTACCAAAAGCGTAGCAATCCAAGCGAGTGCAGAGCCGGTCGTGCGTTTCTGAGGCTTGGCCGCCTCCTGCGCCGGTTCGACTAGCGACGGTTCGACTGGCCCCAGGCGCAGCCACCAGCGGGAGCTCATCACGGCCGTGGCGGTAGCGATGGCAAAGAACAGCGGGCCGGTACAGCCGTGGATCATGGCAAAAGTTCGCTGGTCGAGCACTACGCGAGCTCCCCCCAAGCCGCCTTGTGCGATGACCGCTAGCAGCACGAACACGCACCACCAACGGAACCACGGGCGGTTGTCCCATCGAAACGCGGCGATGACCAAGCCGATCGACAAAAAGCCAGCCAGCGTTCCCAGTAGTCGATGGCTGTGTTCGACCAGCAGATCGAACGGTCCAAATAGCCAGGTGGAGGCAGGGTAGGCGAACATGTTCCAGCCGTAAGTAGCCGGCCAATCCGGGACGGCCATGCCAGCGTCGTAGGTGGTTACCAGTCCGCCGACCCAGATGAGTGGAAAGACGGCGATGGTCAGTGCCACGGCCAAACCATGCACTAGACGGCTGTAGCCGGTCCGTGGAAGCAAGCCGGCAGATGCCGTATCGCTTGACTCCTGAGTAGCAGGCTTTTGCTTAGCGGGGTCTTGAGCAACGGGACGCTTCATGACTTGGTCCCTCCTTCCGAACGGCTAGGAAGACTCAGCAAGAAGTTGACCAAGTCCCATACATCGCGCTCGGTCAGCCCCTGTGCATTCTCGGGCTGCAGGGGGACCGCCGGCATGGGAGTTCCCTCGATCCCCAGCACGATGCGGCGGTAGAGATCCTCGGGGCGCGAGCCGCCACGATAGATGCCGCTCTGCAAATTGCGTGGCTCTATGTGCCGGGGCTTCAGGCCGCCCAGTGCCCGCATTGGACGCAACTGCTGTTTATCAAGCGGATCGAGGCCGGCTTGTGTGGTCCAGTCCTTGGTCCAGTCGTCGAAGTCGGTGTTCGTCCCATCGCCGGCACCCTGCGGCCCATGGCAACTGGCGCAATTGGCAACCTGCCCCACAAACAATTGCCGCCCGTGCTCGATCGAGGCGTCCAGCAGCTCGCGCTCCGCTGGGCTTGCTAGCGTCGTGCCGACCAGCGGCAGATCGGCGGGAGGCGGGGGGACGGAGATAGCTTGCGACTCGGCCTCAGCCCACTTGCGGGCCGCGTTCACAGCCAGCTCGACAGCGTCGTCGCGCGTGAGTTGCTCGTCTGCGTCCAGGTCGTAGGTGGCGCGCATCAGCAGGCCGCGCTCCACCTCACCGCGGATCGATAAGTAGATCACGTAATCGAGCAATGCTTCCACATCTTGATCGGGCAGAAGTGCGAACGACGGCATGCTCGTCCCCGCTTCGCCGTTGAGCAAAAGTTGGCGCAAGTCGTCGCGAGTTGGTCGGCTGCCGATGGGGGGGCTTTTGAATTTGAATTTTCCCATTCGGAAATCGCGAGGATAGGGGTTGAGCAGGCGAGATGTAGCGCCTGCTCCATTGCCCGAGATGCCATGGCACAGAATGCACAGCTCGCGGTACATGCCGTAGTGTGTGCCCGCCTCGTCGCTGTACACCGGACCCGCGGCGCGCTGCAATCGCTCCACAGAGACCAGCTCTCCCGTGGGATAAGCTTCCAGCTTGTCATCCCCCGTGGGATAAGCTTCCAGCTTGTCATCCCCCACAGATCTAGCTTCCAGCTTGTCATCCCCCGTGGGATAAGCTTCCAGCTTGTCATCCCCCGCAGATCTGGCTTCCAGCTTGTCAGCCCGTGCCTCCCCCTCTAATCTCGCCCCATCGCCCTGCAACTCTACTGGCCACAGTGGCTGGTCTGGGGTGCCGAACAGTTCCAGCAGCAATGATTCCACATCGTCGCCAACTGGTTCGAGCTCGACCCCTTCGTTCAGCTCAAGCCGTTTGGCGAACAAACGATTGGGCTCAAACGAATCAATCGGGGCATCGCAGCCAAGACTGGAGCCGACAATTGTTATTCCAATGGCAACGATTCCGCCTCGAACGCAGCGACGGAGGGTTGAAAATGGGTTGCGAATCTGCGACAACCGCTGCATGCGATTAACGATCGGTTTGGAGGAACGGACAACGGGGCCAAGCTCTAAGTGAACTCGCCCTAGCGTATTGACGCAACGTGAAATGCCCTGGGGCAAACGGTCGCAGCCAATTAAACAGCGTTCATTATAAGGGAAGCACGATTCATGCAACTGCCTGATCTCATCGAGTCGGAGAGTCAGCTCGACGACTTATTGACTACTCCATCGCCAGCATTGGTCGCTTCGTTCAAGTCGCTGGCAGACCCACTGCTGATCCTTGGGGCTGGTGGCAAGATGGGCCCGACGCTCGCGGTATTGGCAGCGCGAGCCGCTAAGCTGGCCGGTTCGGCTGTGCGCGTGATTGCCGCGAGCCGTTTCAGCGACGCATCGTCGCGCGATTACTTGCACCAGCGCGGCGTAGAGACTCAGATCGCCGACGTTTTCGACCGCGAGCAGTTGGCAAGCCTGCCCGATTCGTCCAACGTGGTCTATTTGGTGGGCATGAAGTTCGGCACCAGTGCTGATCCAGTGCCAACCTGGGCTACCAACACGGTCGCTCCGGTGCATGTCTGCGAACGCTTTCCGCAAGCCAAAATGGTGGCGCTGTCGACCGGTAACATCTATCCGCTGACGGCCGTCGATTCGGATGGTAGCCTGGAGTCCGATCCGCTAACGCCTCTGGGCGAATACCCCAATGCGGCCGTTGCCCGCGAGCGGGTCTTTCAGTATTACGCCAGCCGCAATGCGGCACCCACGGCGATGATGCGTCTGAATTATGCCCACGACCTACGCTATGGTGTGCTAACTGAACTGGCCCAGCGCGTGTGGGCCGACGAGCCCGTCGATCTAACGATGGGCTATTTTAATGCGATCTGGCAAGGGGATGCCAATGACATGATTCTGCGTAGCTTCGAGCACTGTCAGTCCCCTGCTCAGGCGATCAATTTGACCAGCCCCGAAGTCTATTCGGTGCGCAAGGTGGCAAGTCGCTTGGGTGAACTGCTCGAGCGCCAGCCGCAGTTTCGCAATAGCGAAGCCCCCACGGCTTTGTTGAGCAACACCCAGCGCATGCGTCAATTGTTGGGAGAGCCACGAGTCGACTTGGAGCGCATGTTGCGCTGGATCGCCCACTGGACTCGAATCGGCGGAGTAACGCTCGGCAAGCCGACACATTTTGCAACTCGCGATGGAAAGTTTTAATCGATGTCTCAGCTCAATGCATTTACGATCAACGAAGTGCGTGAAGCCTTGTTTGCAGGGCATGTCATTCCAGCGCATCCCCTGGCGCTGGATTCCAATCGCAAGCTGGATGAGCGGCGGCAGCGAGCGTTGGCGCGATATTATTTTTCGGCAGGCGCGGGCGGCTTGGCAGTGGGCGTGCAT
>CAKQNH010000138.1 GCA_934255105.1 uncultured Pirellulaceae bacterium | reverse complement strand
GACGTAGACCTTGTAGAACTGGCCAAAACGGACGAAGCCCTGCTCCCAGGTGCTGCCGATAACGATGGATAAATTGTCCATCGCATCGCGGATGGAAACCCCTTTTTGCATCGCTACGTCATTATCGATCACGATCTCGTACTGCGGGTAGTTGGCGGCAAAGAAGGTGAACAAGCCTTTGAGCTCCTTGCGCGCCGACAGAGCAGCCATGAATTTGTCGGTCTGCTCTCCCAGTAGTGCGTAGCCGCCGTTATTGGTTTTATCTAGCAGGTTGACTGAGAATCCACCCGCCGCACCGAAGCCGGGGACCGCTGGCGGTTCGAAGAATTCCAGCTTTACGTTGGCGATCTTTTGACCTCTCTCCTCCAACTCTTCAATGATCTCCTTCGACGTGGCTTCGCGATCTGCCCAGGGCTTCAAATTGATAATACACGTCCCAGCGTTCGAGCCCCGTCCCTCGGTCAACACTTCATAACCGGCAATCGATGAAACCGAGACAACCGTATCCAGCTCTTTGCAGATTTTGGCCAACTCGTGGCATTTGGAGTTGGTGTACTCCAAGGTCGAACCAGGTGGAGTCTGCACAATCCCGTAGATCATCCCCTGGTCCTCCAAAGGAATGAAGCCGGTGGGCAGCACTTTGTTCACCATCAAAATGCCATACCCAAAAGCGGCCACAATTAACATCGTCAGCACTCGACGAGTAATGATTCCATTGAGAATGGCCGCGTAGCCGCCGGTTACTTTTTCGACACCTCGGTCAAACACATGCAAGAACATGCCAATCGGCCCACGCTTCTTGGGGCTGCCATCGCTGCCAGAGAACACCGCCCGAAATGTTAGCGCGGCTAGGATGGTCACGACGCCAACGATAATCCACAGCGTAGTCTCGGTCAGCGGCAATTGTTCGGAGATCACTTCGTGCACCAGTTCGACCTGAAGCAGATAAAAGACGCCAACCCCGGCAACAATTCCCAATAGCAAGCAAAGCAACGCGCGCAATATTGGCGCTGCGGTGCCTGCGGTTCGATTCAGAATGCGGTTGACCAAGCCGACTAGGCCCTTCTGCTCTGCGCCATCTGAGTGAGGCTTGAGAATCATCGCGCACAGCACCGGCGTGAGGGTCAGAGCCACCAAGCCGGAGAGTACAATGGACATGGCCATCGTCAGCGCGAACTGGCGATAAAACACGCCGACTGGTCCAGTCATGAACGTGACCGGGATGAAAACAGCCGTCATCACCAGCGTAATAGCGATGATCGCGCCGCTAATCTCATGCATCACCTCCTGCGTCGCACGATAGGGAGATAGATGCTTGGTGTGCATTTTCTCATGCACCGCCTCAACCACCACGATTGCATCGTCGACCACGACCCCAATCGCCAATACCAGGGCGAAGAGCGTGATCAGGTTGATCGACATTCCAAACATGAGCATGAAAAAGAACGTACCGATAAGCGATACTGGAACGGCCAAGATGGGAATCAACGTACTGCGAACGTCTCCAAGAAATAGATAGACTACCAGTGAAACTAGAATGAAGGCCTCGAAGAGCGTATGCAACACTTTTTCAATCGAAGCATCCAAAAAGCTTGAGACGTCATAGGTGACGACGTAGTCCATCCCCGGCGGGAACGATTCTTTCTTAATCTGTGCGACTTTTTCTTTTACCCGCTTAATGACCTCTGCAGCGTTGGAGCCCGGAGTCTGTTTCAGAACTATCGCCGCCGATGGGAGCCCATCGATGTCAGAATACAGATCGTAGAAAGACGAGCCTAGCGTAACCTTGGCAACGTCCTTCAATTTTAGAATCTGCCCGTCGGGGTTCGCCTTCAAAACGATCTCCTGGTATTGCTCGGGAGTGGTGTATCTTCCCACCCACGTCAGCACATACTCTAGAGTTTGCGAGGTCGTGCCGGTCGCTTGGCCAAGACGTCCTGGCGAGCCAATCATGCTTTGGTCTTTGATCGCTTCCATGACATCTTCGGCATCCACTTGATAGGCTCGCATGCGGTCGACGTCCAATTCCACACGCATGGCATAGGCCCGGTTGCCTAGTATGTTGGCGCTCCCCACTCCCTGAATCCGCTTGAGTTCATTCTGCACGTTGACGGTGGCGTAGTTGTACAAATAGTTTTGATCGACATTGGGATCAGTGCTGAACACGTTCACATATAGCAGCATACTGGTCATGTTCTGCATGACGATGATCCCCTCACGCTCCACGATGGGAGGCAAGTTGTTCTTTACGGCTTGAACCCGATTATTGACGTTCATTACCGCCACATTCGGGTCCGTACCGGGTTCGAAAATGATCTGGATCGTTCCCTCGCCAGCACTGGTCGCGTCTCCCAGCATGTACCGCATGTTCTGAACGCCATTGATGGCTTGTTCCAAGATAACCATCGTCGAATCGATCAAGATGTTGGCACTAGCCCCAGGATACGACACGGAAACTCGTACGCTGGGTGGCGCCACCGACGGAAACTGGGAGATGGGTAGCATCACGATCGCCAGCCCACCCATGAATAGGATCAGCAGTGAGATGACGATAGCAAACGCAGGACGATGAAGAATTTTCGCAAACATGGTGTAGTTGAGGCTTTGTAGCGGCAGTCGTTATAACGCAAGGAACTTCATGAGCTGATGGAACAGCTTTTCTCGTAGCGGAACTCGCCAAGAGTTTTGATTCTGGATCGGCAAACGTGGGATAAGCTTCCAGCTTGTCATCTGAGTGGTATAAGCTTCCAGCTTGTCATTTAAGTGGTATAAGCTTCCAGCTTGTCATTTAAGTGGTATAAGCTTCCAGCTTGTCATCAAGTGGGATAAGCTTCCAGCTTGTCATTTAAGTGGTATAAGCTTCCAGCTTGTCATTTAAGTGGTATAAGCTTCCAGCCTGTCATTTAAGTGGGATAAGCTTCCAGCTTGTCTTCTAAGTGGGATAAGCTTCCAGCTTGTCATTGCGGAACCACGCATGCAGCGCCAGTTGGAAGCGAACGCCACTTATCGCCCAACTGTGATTCACGAAAGCCTTGGCGACTTCCGCTACCGAGTTTGTTCACAGCATCGATGCGCCAGGCTTATTGCGCAGGATACTTTAGATGGCTCAGCACTTCCTCGGGTGCCTTGTACTCGTACTGCACCTTGTCACCATCGCGGACCTCGCGGATCCCCTCCAAGATGATTTTCTCACCTTCCTTGAGGCCACTTTCGAGCAGGTAAATATCGTCCTGTTCGCTGCGGATGGCGATATCTCGCTGGTGTACTACGTTATCGTCACCGACGACGAAGGCGTATCTCTTATCCAGGATTTCGAAGGTCGCTCGCTGAGGGATGACCAGCGCGTTTTTGACCAATCGGCTGAGCAGGATGGTGCCGGTTTGCCCATGTCGCAGCAGATGCTGCGGATTGTCAAAATCCGCACGAAAGGAGATGTTTCCAGTCTCGTTGTTGAAGACTGCCTCGATCGCCCCAATCGTTCCCGCCTGTGGAAAGATCGTCCCATTGGCCAGCCTCAGATGAACTTGCAACTCATCTTTTTTTGGATCGGCTTCGTACTCCAGATACCTAGCCTCGGGCACATTGAAGTAGACCCACATGACGCTGTTATCGGACAGCGTGGTTAGAACATCTCCCTCCGCGACCAAGCTACCCAGTTGTTGCTGCTGGCGGTCGATGATACCGTCAAAAGGTGCTTTGATGTTGGCGAAGTTTAATTCAGCTTGAGCAAGTTTTACATTGGCCTGGGCCTTGGCGAGCTTCGCTTGGGCCAGTGCCACTTCGGGTTGCGCGACGATCTTCTGTTGGTACAACTTGTCCGTGTTCTGAAGCTCAATCTGTGCTAGTTGTGCCTCGGCGATATCCGACTCCAACTTGGCCTGATAAAGAATCGGCAGGATTTTGAACAACAGATCCCCCTGCTTCACCCGCTGGCCCTCTTTGACTGGGATCGCTTCCAAATAGCCACCCTCCAATGCACAGACTTCGATATGGCGTTGCGAGTGGATTTGGCACACATAGCGTTCGGTGGTGACGATGTCTTTGGCTACGGGGCTAGTAACCACGATCTTATGCGTCTTATGGCCATGGCCACCCTCGCCGTGCCCTTCTTCCGAAGAGGGTGCCGCAGCGTGACCATCTTCGGGGTGCGGCACTTGCGAATGGCCGGTCTCATGCAGCGCCGTTTGCTGAATCCCCTCTCCCATCGCTTGCGGTTCAATTGGTTTCGCTCCAAACTCGCCGCAGCCGGGGAGTGAAAGCGCAAGCAGAAGGAGCCCGATAGAAGGGATAGGTGAGACGTGCATAGTATTCATCATTGCCTTTCGGGACGCGGCCCGGATCGTTTGGCGGGAATGTTAGAAGATCCAATAAAACGCTGGTGCCAGACGCTCGTCAATGTTCCCTAAACACTGGTGACGACGGGCACGGCGCACAAAAGTTTCGGTTAGCTTGCTCTGAGACGCGAACGCTTGCATGACGCTGCCTGCAGCAACTTGCATTGTCTGCAAAAAATTTCAACATATGCAAGAAACTGCAGGGCAACACAGAGTCTTCTCGCTTTTGCCCCGCTAGCCTGCTAATCGTTACTGCAACTCAGAAAACCATAGGCAGAGCGGACTTAGTACGGCATCTACGACGCCCGGACTCACGCGAAACTTCCATGATTTACCGTGGTTTGCAAATAACGGGCCGAAGTCGTTTTTTTCGACAGTTCTCGCTGAACACCACCTCCAGTCTCGACTTCCCGTACTCGTACTCGTACCCGTACCCGTACCCGTACCCGTACTCGTACCCGTACTCGTACCCGTACTCGTACCCGTACTCGTACTCGTACTCGTACTCGTACTCGTACTCGTACTCGTACTCGTACTCGTACTCGTACTCAATGAAATAGTGCTCGCACTCCTAATCGAGTCGCATGGGCAGCGAGTACGAGTACCAGTGCGAAAAAATGCAAGCAGAGGTGAGCTTGCCGCTGCTGATTTAGATAGTCGAATGGGTGGCGATCAGTGAGAAGTGTCTTTTTTTCTGCAACTTTTTTGGCGCTTGAGAGTGGGCGAGCGTTTTAACATGATTCCACCTCTGCGCTTCTCCTTCGATTGCGCAAGTCAGTAGAATAGCGAAGTACAAGCTGACCTATCCCCGGACAGACAAACCCGCCATTCGACCGGCTACCATTCGACCGGCTACTATTTGCCCAGCTAATTGAACAAGGCTTGCAAGTTGTCTCCCATTGCTCCCACGACGATTCCGCAAAATCACAACCGCACACACTGGCTTCCCATTGCCATTGGGGCCGCTTTTGGCCTGGTCGCCGTCTTCGGCATAGTCACGTTTGTCAATACCCTGAAGATTCGCCAGGGTGAGCATCGCATCGCACACGCCTACGCCATTCGCGAGTCGGCTCACCGCCTGCTGTCGGCGATGAAGGATACCGAGACCGGCCAGCGAGGCTTTGTGCTCACGGGTGAGAATGAACATTTAGCCATACACGATCAGGGAATCACCACGGCTGAATCACTGTTTGAGGAACTGCAAACGCTCGCGCTGCACAACCCCGAAGTGGAGGATAGCCTAGTGAAATTGCGCGCAGCGTTCGTCAAACAACAATCGCACTTCGCCCAGGTCATCGCACTTCGCCGTCGCCAGTCGGACTTGCGCGTCAGCGATGAGGTGCTCGATCTGATCAGACTAGGGGGCGGCAAAGCCATCATGGACTCGGCCCGCAACGCGGCCGATGAGATGATCGGCAAACAAGGTGAGAAGCTCGACCAGATCGAAGCCAATACACGCTACTTGGACAGCCTGACTCAGTCGACAATCACTGTGGGACACCTGATTGCTCTGGTCTCCATCGTTTGCATTGGGCTAGCCGCCTATGCGGATCGGCGCAAGCGCGAACACGCGGAAAGCGCACTACACAAGGAGCAAAACGAGTTGGCGGCAGTCTTAGAACAAATCAGTGAAGCCGTCGTAATTACCGATCTGGAGGGGGTTATCCAGTCGGTCAACTCGGGAGCGGAACGCCTGCTAAATAGTCCTGGAAGCGAGCTTGAAGGGAAAACTCTGCGCGACCTATTGCAGGTCGATGAACCGCAGTGGACTCGGGAACTGCAAGAGCTGGATGACACGGGATTGTCCATCTCCGAGCGGATGTGGAACATGCCCCAAGGGGTCGTGTTAGTGCTCGAGCAGCGGCGGTCGTTCATCCGCGACCGAGCAGGTAAGCGGACAGGCAAGCTCGTCCTGCTGATCAATATCACCGATCGCAAGCTGCAGGAAGCAAAGGAGCGGCGATCGCAACGACTGGAGAGTATCGGCACGCTGGCAGGGGGAGTAGCCCATGATTTGAACAATGTGCTAACGCCGATTTTAATGAGTGTCAAGTTGATCAAACGCGGCAACAAGAATACGCCACGCTTGCTGGATACCATCATCATTAGCGCCGAACGAGGTAGCAAGATGCTCAAAAAACTGCTCGCCTTCGCCGGTGGGGATAGCCCCAGCTTGCGGGCGGTCGACATTCGAGAGATCGTCCTGGAAGCGGAAGAAATTCTAAGCCTTACGCTACCCAAGACCATCGACTTGCAAATCAACGTTGCAGCGGACCTACCGCTGCTCCTAGCCGACACCACGGAGCTTTCCCAAGTCGTCTTGAATCTAGCCATCAATGCGCGTGATGCTATGCCACAGGGCGGCATCCTACGCATCGAAATCAAACGGTTTCATATCAATGCTGTCCGTGCTGAGCGGAGCGATCGATTGCAACCAGGGCTGCACATCTTGCTGTCGGTGGCCGATACGGGCGACGGAATCGCCAACGAGCACATCGACCGCATCTTTGATCCCTTCTTTACCACGAAACCTCAAGGCCAAGGAACCGGCTTGGGGTTAGCTAGCACGCTAGGGATAGTTCGCTCCTACGGAGGTGATATCAATGTCTATAGTGAAGTCGGGGTGGGGACGACCTTCTCCGTCTATTTTCCGATCCCAGGCGCGCAGGAGCCGGCGGCGCTTGTTGCGCACGATGCTGTTGCGCACGATGCGGTAGCGCACGAAGCTCTTGCCCACGCTGCGACCCGCTCGTTGACTGGCCGGGGAGAGACCGTGCTGATCGTGGACGACGAGTCAGCAATTTTGGAAACCGCTCGCGAGACGCTGGAATGCAATGGCTACCGGGTGCTGACCGCTGCCAGTGGAGATGAAGCGCTGGTGGTTTTCCAGCAGCGGCCAGATCAAGTCGATCTGATTATGCTGGATATGATGATGCCTGGCATGGATGGATACCAAACCAAGGCGGCTCTGCGAGCCATTGCGCCAGAGTGTAGAATACTTGCCACCAGCGGCCTGCAACGTCCGGGCAGCGAGAGGGACCAGCTAGCAGATACCAACGGGTTTTTAGCCAAACCCTATTCAGATGAACAATTGTTGCAGGCCATACGTGGCGCGCTTGAAAACAGCCTTTAGAATTTGGAAGATAAAAAATGCGATTGCTTGTGATTGACGACGAACCGCTTATTCTGGAGACGGTTGAAGCGGCTTTCCCAGATGAACGTGTGACAACGTGCAATTCAGCCGCCGCCGGAATTAAGCATTTCCTAAACGAACGACCAGACGTGGTGCTGTGCGACATTCGCTTGCCCGATATGTCCGGCATGGACGCCTTCGAGAAAATGCATAGCGTAGATAGCACCATCCCCATTCTACTGATGACCGGCCAAGGTACGGCGGGGACCGCCATAGAAGCCATGCAGCGCGGCGCATTCGAATACGTCCTCAAGCCGCTCGATCCCGACGTGCTCATCCCGCTGATCGAAAATGCGGCCGAAACCAGTCGCATGACGCGAGTCTCGGCGATCGTCCCCGTTAAGCCCGGCGATCCACTTCCTGATGATGATCTGTCCAGCGATCTCTTGATTGGTGAATGCCCCGCTATGCAAGAGGTCTACCGCTCCATCGGACGCGTCGCCAAACAGCATGTGACGGTGCTTATCTTGGGGGAGAGTGGCACTGGCAAGGAAGTTGTCGCCCGTGCTTTGTTCCAATACGGGGCGCGTCCCAAAGGACGGTTTTTGGCGATCAACTGCGCCGCCATCCCAGAACAATTGCTCGAAAGCGAACTGTTCGGTCACGAGAAAGGTGCCTACACCGGGGCCGACACCAAACGCATCGGCAAATTCGAATTGTGCAGCGAAGGAACATTGTTCCTGGACGAAATTGGCGACATGACGCCGCTCATGCAAACCAAAATTTTGCGCGTGCTGCAGGAGCAATGCTTTGAACGCGTGGGTGGCAACCTGCCCATCTCCACGAATGCGCGTCTGATTGCCGCCACCAATCGCGACCTGGATCAAGCTATCGAAGACAAAGAGTTCCGCAGCGATCTGTTCTACCGGCTCAACGTCTACGCGATTCGCCTCCCTCCGTTGCGCGAGCGCGGCGACGACGTTCGTTTACTAGCCAACTATTTTCTGCGCAAGTTCAGCCAGGAGCTTGGTAAACAAGTCACCGGCTATGCGCCGGAAACCATGGAGCTGCTGCTGGCTTACCCCTGGCCAGGCAACGTCCGCGAACTTCAGAGCGTTGTCAAACACTCCTTGCTGGAAGCCACCGGCCCGGTAGTCACCCCCGCCTTTCTCCCCGTGAGTCTGCGCCACAATAAGAGCGGCGATGATTCGTCGCTTGGTGTGCGAGGCGGCAACGCAGCGACTGCCGCCGCCACAGACAGTCGACCGCTGATGGATTTCACTCAGATGACCCGCGATCTACTGCACAGTGGCAGCGACGAAATTCATCGCGAACTGATCAATGTAGCTGAGCGCGGGATCTTCACAGAAGTGCTCAGGCATACCGAGGGCAATCTAACGCAAGCCGCTAAGCGACTCGGCATCACCCGCACCACGTTGCGTACGCGACTCGACCATCTCGGCATCTCGCTCGGGCTTACCGTCAGCGCCGATAAAGGTTAAAGGAACTAGTCCGAG